>CAXBKC010000039.1:0-15059 GCA_963975615.1 uncultured Oleiphilus sp. | reverse complement strand
CAAATGAATGCCTTTACCGGTGATGTTGAACCATTATTAAAAGCAGAGCTTGCTTATCAAGCGGCTAAATCTAGTTCTCCTGTTGCGCCAGAAGGTCGACCGATTATCATTTTGGCCGATGAGTCTTTGCCTTATGAATTGCTTAAAAAGATAATGGCAACCTGCGTTGACTCAGGTTATGCGAGTATATCGCTTGCTGTGAATAAACAAACTCAAGGACAGGAGGCTTAAGCGTGAATTTTAATAATCAAGGTTTAGCCTGGAATCAGGAAGACGGAGAGCGTAAAAGACTCGTCAGAATTATTTCTGCTGTATTACCCGCATTCTTTATTATGGTTATTTATGTTTCTTGGGTACAACTTCCAGAACAAGATCGCCAAACATTAGAGAAATTGCCACCTCAGTTAGCAAAGGTGATTCTTAAAAAAGACAAGCCAAAGCCAGAACCTAAAATCGTTAAAAAACCTGAAATAGAAAAACCAAAGCCAGAGCCTAAAGTGGCGGAAAAACCAAAACCGAAGGAAGTGGTACAAAAACCAAAGCCACGAATTGTTAAGCAAGAAAAAGTTAAGCCAAAGCCAGAAGTGGTTAAGCTCGCGAGAGAAAAAGCTAAAAACTCAGGCTTATTAGCAATGAGTAATCAACTCTCTGCCTTAAGTGCTTTAGCTGACAATGTGAAACTCGATACGCCAAAAACACTGACAGCCAAACCCATTGCCAGAAAGGTTGAAGATAAGTTAGCGGCAAGTGCGACCTCAATCAAAAGTGGTGGTATGAGAGATGCAAACTTAAGCCAAGATACACAAACACTAAGTTTAGCCGCTCGCCAGTCGATCGAGCTTGAGAAAGCAGATGACATTGCTATGGAGCTAGAGGTTGCCGAATTAGAAGCCAAACGTATGGTTGCTCAGAGAACACGCGAAGATATCCGCCGTACAATGGATGCCAATAAAGCGGCTATCAATAGTATTTATAATCGTGAGCTTCGTAAAAAACCTTCGCTACGAGGAGCCTTTACAGCACAGTTAGTGGTAGAACCTAGTGGTCAAGTTTCTAGCTGTATGACCACAGATTCAACACTGAATGAACCTTCTTTGGAAGACAAAATTTGCAAGAGACTACGTTTAGTTAATTTTGGTCAGAAGCATGGTGTGGATACCGCAATGATTAATTATCCTATCGAATTATTTCCTGGCTAAAGCTTAGTTTATTTGTATAGCCTCCCTAAACCTTCTTCATAGTAACTATGTAGAAGGTTTTTTATTTCTTGAATCCATTTACTCTCTAAAGATATGTTTTTATAGTCTATAGTAGGCCTTAGACGAGAGTATTTTTAAATATTTAGGCGCGAGATATAAAAATTATGCAGAGAAATACTTGGCTTCCAGTAACAGACTACCCTGACATTCTCGTCGGTCAGTATGTGGTGCCCAATTTTGTTTCAAATAGCGTGTCTATTCGCTTGTCAGATGATGAATATATATTATATAGCCCGGGTGAAAGTCTATTGAAAGCGTGGCCTATGGTGAGCTCATCTGATTTAAAATTACATATTTTGATGCCTAATGCCTACCATCATTTAGGCGTGAAAGCTTGGCAAAAACAATTCCCAAATACAAAACTGTATGCGAGTGATGAAGCACTTAAGCAACTAGTTAAAAAGAAATTATATTCTAACAAAGATAAGATTCATTCTGTTGCCGAGCTTAAGCAGTTCTTACCAAACAATATGGATATTACTGAGCCTGCGGGGCATAGGGCAGGTGATGTTTGGCTCATAAAACATAATGAAAATAAAACGTCATTGTGGATTACATGTGACAGTTTTTTGAATTATGATCGCGTCTCGAATCAACCTGTAGCTCGATTTATGCAAAAGTTGCTCGGAGCAGCACCGGGTTTAAGGATGAGTCAGGTTGTGAAGTGGTTTATCTTAGATGACCGAAAAGACTTCAAAAAATGGCTCATTGAACGAATAGCGATAGATAACCCAGTTGCACTCATTCCAAGTCATGGTGAAGTGCTTATTTCGGAAAATTTATCCATTCGCCTGTCAGGTTTGTTAAACAAAAGATTATAACACTGTCTAATGCTCAAGACGGCCACTCAGCTAATTAAATTGGAAGTACGGTGCCAGAACAAAACGTTAAAGAAAGTATAGAGCTTCATCCTCCATTAAGTGAAAAGACTTCTTTCTTATTATCCAAAATAACTTCAGGAAATGCGTCTAAATCGATTCATTTAGGCTACCTCATTGAGCAGTTTAAAGGCCGCTCCTTTGGTGGTTTGTTATTAATACTTAGTATCTTGGCCTTACTTCCCATTGTGTCTTTTATTGCTGCCATAATAATTTTGTTGGTTGGTTTACAAATGCTTTTAGGGGTAACAATACCTATTTTGCCCAAGTTCATAATGCAGCAGAAAGTAGATAAACGAAATTTTGAATCTTTCGTCGATAAGGTTCTGCCTTGGTTGGTTCGATCAGAGAAATATATTCGGCCACGTTGGCTGTTCTTTGCCCATACTATAGGCCAGCGCTTGCTCGGGTGTTTAATATTTATGCTCGCCTTGGTCTCTTTAATGCCTTTGCCTTTTAGTAATATGCCGCCTAGTATTGCTCTTATTCTTATATCGTTAGGTATTTTAGAAAGAGACGGAATATTAATTAGTATTGGTATTTGTATTTCATCACTTGCTATATCTATTGGGTATTTCATTCTCTTATTTGTTATTAACTCTATCGATTTGATGGTTTGATATGCCTTCAAATACCTATTTCTAAGTTCCTTTTAAGTTGGAGCAGTGTATGCCGAATAAAGACTCACAAGCTTTAGTGTTTGGTAAGTTACTAGGTTATGGACCAGGTGGTGTCGCTGCCTACTCTTCAGATTATGAAACTGCATCCGATGACGATCACCCTAATCGTAGTTCTTATAGATCATATCTCGACGGTATATATATGGGTTATAAATGGCAATGTGTCGAATTTGCCCGAAGATGGATGTACGTCAATAATGGCTATATTTTTGATGATGTCGCCATGGCTTTTGATATATTTGAATTACGCTCTGTTCGTGATGTTAAAGAAAATACACGATTGCCGTTTCAGGCTTTTACCAATGGAAGCAGAACGCATCCTGAAGTAGGTAGTCTTCTCATTTGGGAAGAAGGTGGTGAGTTTGAAGACACAGGGCATGTTGCTGTGATTACTGAAGTCACAGCCAACTATGTTCGTATCGCGGAGCAAAATGTAGGGCATAAAGCATGGGCTGACGGTCAGGATTATGCGCGAGAACTTAAAGTTAAAGTCACCGACGATAATGGATTTTGGGTGGAATGTTCATATTATGACGGCACGATCTTAGGCTGGATGACACAAACAGATGATACCTTGGATGCAGAGCCCATACCTTCTCACGATGCAGAATTATCTAAGGTAAAGCCTTTACGTGTAGAGTCCTCTTTATCAGAAAGAAAGACCTGGTTAAACATTGCAAATGAAGATGAAGCTGCCTTTGTCGATATGATGGGCGGGCATTATTTGACCGATAAACTCAGTGATCAGTATCTTCATTATGGCTTATCTAAATCAGCGAAAGATGATCTGGAGTATGCAACAAATGAGCTGCATGGCTTATTTATGCATGCAACAGATTACGTACTTTCTCATCCAGAATTACTTGCTAAGTTCAATTTACCTGATTCAGTGCTACCTAAAATCCGACAATCATGGGAAAACAGATTAAACCAATTAATTACCAGTCGCTTTGACTTTTCTATGAGTGAAAAGGGGCTTAAGGTTTATGAATATAACTGTGACTCTGCATCTTGTTATATGGAAGCCGGAAAAATACAAGGGAAATGGGCCGATCACTTTCATATCAAAGATGGCGAAGATGCGGGTAAAGACTTATTTTTAGAACTAGCTAGAGCATGGCGTAAAAGTAAAGCCTTAGGCTTAGTACATATTTTAAGAGACGATGAGCCTGAAGAAAAATATCATGCGCTCTTTATGCAGCAGGTATTAAAAAGTGCAGGTATAGAAACTAAGATTATTGTTGGCTTAGCTGGTTTGTCTTGGGATGAATCCGGCAATATTACAGATGAAGATGGTAATAATGTTCAGTGGGTATGGAAGACTTGGTCATGGGAAACGGCACTTGATCAGATACGTGTCGAATGCGACGAAGATCAAGAACAAAGAGCTGTGTACGAACCACGATGGAAAATTGGTAAGCCTTTAAGGCTATCAGATGTATTATTTCGTGAAAATGTGATGGTTTTTGAACCCTTATGGACGCTCATACCTAGCAATAAAGCTATTCTCCCAGTCTTATGGTCACTTTTTCCGAATCACCCTTTATTGTTAAATAGTGCCTTTACTTTAACTGACGAGTTGAAGTCCACTGGTTATGTGACAAAGCCGATAGTTGGGCGATGTGGTTCAAATATTTCCTTGATTGATCAAAACGATATGCTTGTTGAGCAAACTGATGGTCAGTTTTCAGAGCAAAACATGATATATCAGGAATTATTTCCGTTACCAAAAATTGGTGATTACTTTGTCCAAATATGCACCTTTTCTGCCGCAGGTATCTATGCTGGATCGGGGGCGAGAGTTGATAAATCTATGGTTATTAACAATAAAAGTGATTGTTTACCTTTAAGATTTTATGACGATTCGACCTTTAAATTTATTGAGAAATAATGCTCTAAATTGATATCACACTGTAATTATTCATTTAAGGTAAAAGCTACTTCCATCCAATGGTGCATCTCGCTATTATTCCTTTAAATTAATAGAGAGTAGTTGTGTGTTATGCCTAAAATTACCCGTGGAATTGTTCGTTTTAAAACTGAAGTTTACCCTCAACGTAAAGAATTATTTGACCAGTTAGCAAAAGGCCAACATCCAGAAGCATTATTCATTACTTGCTCCGACTCCAGAATAGACCCAAATTTATTGGTTCAAACAGAGCCAGGCGAGCTATTTATTATTCGTAATGCGGGAAATATTGTCCCGCCACATACTAATCATACTGGCGGTACTACAGCTACGATTGAGTATGCCGTTGCAGCGCTAGAAGTTAAGCATATTATTATTTGTGGGCACTCTGTTTGTGGCGCGCTTGATGGCGTGCTTCATCCAGAATCAATTGCACACCTTCCACATGTAACTCAGTGGCTAAGTTATTGTAAGGCTGCACATCAAATAGTGTTGGAAAAAGCCGGTAATGCTTCACATGAAGAACAATATAAAATGCTAGTTGAAGAGAACGTGTTACTTCAATTAAGTCACCTTAAGACTCATCCGTACGTTGCTGCAAAACATGCTACAGGTAAGGTTCAACTTCATGCTTGGGTCTATGATATAGGCTCTGGGGATGTGCGAGCTTATGATGAAGACAAGAAGAGCTTTATTCCTGTTGAAGAGCGCTATGCAGCAGATGTAAAACGGTATCTAGAAGAAGAGCAAGAAATGAAAAATAAATGCTGTGACTAAGTTCTATGCAGTCAGTAAGTTGAAACGATTAATTTAATGCACTTTTGTGCTCTCTTTATGAATACTACTTTTAGTAGTCTTTATCTTTGAAAAAAAGCTGAACTTTACCCCCTGACAAGGCAGGATCTGCTAGGGGGTAAAGTTTAAGGCGTGAATTTTCTTAAGTTTAAGCGCGACTACAAAACAAAAATAATCTCAAGGAATACAAATTAACAGCAGCCACCGTCGCTGTTATCGTTAATCATAATAGCCGGTTCAAAAGGGATGCTGCTGCCACAACCTTCAAAAATCCCATAATGGGTATCCCACGTTCCAATAAATTCGAAGTATTCCTTAAAGCGTGTCTCGTTGAGCATTCTCCAAGTGTTACCACAAACGGGGAAGACTTTTCCTTTCTGAATGTAGTGGTGCTTGTCTAAGAGGAATCCATGTTCTGAGTGCGCTATACCGCCTTTATAAATGACCGCTTGGCCATAATCTTCACAGCTAGGCTCTAACGCTTCAATTTTAAAAAGTCGATAGGTCGCAGAGTAAAATTCAATGTGGCCGATTTTCGCTTCAACAGCACTGTTTTCGATTGTAATAATGTCATCTTCAACAAGACGTGGATCAGCAAAGCCTGCTTTCTTTGCAAGATTCTCAAAGTCATTCCAATACAACGCACCACTTAAACATTCTCCGTAAAGAACAGGGTCATTAACAAGCTCTGTTGGAATACGTTTATTTGAATAAACATCGGAAAAATATAATTCACCGCCGGGCTTGAGTAAACGATAAGCCTCGCGTAAAACGGCTTCTTTATCTGGAGATAGGTTGATTACACAGTTTGAAACGATAATATCGAAGCTGTTATCAGCTAGGTTTAATTCATCTAGTTTTTCGATATAACCCAACTTGAATTCAGTGTTTTTTGTCTTATATCCAAATAAGTCTGCATGATACTGCTCATGTTCAAGAGCAACGTTTAATTGTGCTTCGGTCATATCGACCCCCACAATACGCCCTTGTTCACCAACCCATTGGGAAAGGACATAGCAATCTCTGCCAGAACCACAACCTAAATCAAGAATACTCATGCCAGCTAACAAATCTGGTGCAATCAGACCGCAACCGTAATACTTGCTTAATACATCATCATGCACCTTTGAGAGTGCTTGCTTTACGTGCTTAGGAAGGCTTGACGACGTACAACAGGCGTTAGTCTTAAGGTCATCAGAGTGCTGAAGTACGTTTCCATAATATTCTTTGACATCATCATGCATAGTTTTAGCTCGTTTACTCATTTTGGTTGTTGATAGTTAATTTTAGGGCTCTGAATTAGAGTGCGCACATTAGGCTCTAAAAAACATACAAATTATCACGCTTTGATCTTTGAATATAGTCGTCTTGTCGCCTATCTTTAAGTAGAGTTTTTATAAGAACTTGTGATGAAAGGATTCTCGCTTTCTTATTGTATAGCTTTGGCCGCTATCAGATAAACAACAGAGAATAATAAGCCTTATGAGTGATAGTAGTTTTGATTACCTTAGTGGTGATTATTATATCAGTGCAGCTAGCCTGCTCCTTGAGTTTCGGTGCTTCATCGATGCACATCCCAGCTTGTTCAAAGTGAATACTGAAAATTCAGTCTGGCCTAAAATGGTAGGGTATTGTGAAGAGCTAGAAAAGTTTCCTAATGTTATGCATGCTATTACACGCTTGCATATCAATTCTCAGATGGACTTTGAGCGTGCCTTATTTTGTGCTTGGTGCAGTTTATTGGTGGCAAAGTCTTTACGTTTGTCTGTTAAACATCAGCGCTTATTATTCTTTGCCGGTTTATTACAAGATATTGGTAAGTATGAATCGATTGAACCCGAACAACTCATAAGCTATAAAGCTAGCAGCCCTTTTATGGCGAAGCTGTTTGATCAGAAAGATCAGGATGTTCACTCCTTGATTAGTGCTAACTTTGTTGAAAATAACTTACCTGAGTTGAAAGGGTTATCTGAATTAATTTTAACGCACCATGCGAAGGTAGATGGTACTGGCTTCCCAATCCATATTAGTGAGTCTCAACTAGAGCTTGATAATCAAGTATTGATTATTGCCAATGAAATAAGCGATCGTTTAGACCGTTTAGGTGGCCATAACCAGCTGTTGCATGCTATGCCAAATCTCAGATTAAATGGCTACTTATACTTTTCTAAAGCGCATTCTCATTGGGTAAAGTTATTTGAACCCAATTTGCCTAGGGTGGATAAGAATATATCCTCCGATGTTTTACTAAATGAAACAAAAGCTAAAATTGTAAATTTGGAAAAAATGCATGGTTCGCTCTTGTTGGTCAGTGCACAACTATTGCGCCATGATTATGAGCCAAAAATACATGTTCTTCGTTCTTGGGTAAGACGATTAGCTTGTTTATCAACTGATACGGGGATTTTTGATCCAAGATTATTTGCTGAATTAACCGATGAAGCAAAAGAAAATGCATGTGCGGTAGCCCGTGATGTAGATCTAATTTTAAAAGGCTTACCCGATATTCTTAATCGTTTAATCGGGTTTTTGGATGAAATAATTAATACAAAAAAGTATGATGCCTACAGATCTTTACTGCAGGAAACTAGAAGTCTAATATCTTCAAATATACGTGCACTAGACGCACATCGAGCTAGTATTTTTCGTTAAGTGTTTTCTGTATAAATCGACTTTTATGTATATAAACAACGAGTCTTTTGCTTCATATGAAAAATAAGGCAGATAATGCAGGAAATTCTTAATCAAGCTCAATCCTTACATCAACAAGGAAAGTTTTCAGAAGCAGAAGTATTGTATCGTCAGTTACAAAAAACTGAGCCTGAAAATCCATTATACAACTCACGTTTAGCCCTAATATTAAACCAGACGCAGAGAGCGCATGAAGCGCTTGCGTTTATATCTCGTGCTTTAGATGCTTTGCCGGATAACCCGGATCTATTGAATCAAGGCGTCGCTATTTCGACCTCGCTTGCAGAAAATAAACTATCTGAAAAGTGGCTAACAACATTGATTCAATTGAAACCTAATGACTTAGGCCTTCAAGAACAACTCTGCGGTGTTTTAATTGCCAATCATCAAGAGAACAAAGCACTAGCCTTAAGTAAAGACCTCATTAAAAAATCACCCAATAATGCCAATGCATACAATCTGAAAGGTTTGGCGCTAAGTCGTTTGGGTGAAGTAGACAAAGGCTATAAGTCATTCCAAAAAGCCTTAAAACTGAACCCGGGCCAACTAGCTGTTATTAAGAATTTACTTATTTATGGCAAAGGAAAAAAAGAACCTTTACTCGATCAGCTGATCCCACAATTAGAACGGCAGTTAATGGCACCAAGTCAGGCACCCGCTGTAAACATGAATATAGCGTATGTGTTGTCCATGTATTTTGAAAAACTAAAGAATACCGACAAGTCTTTTTATTACCTGAAACTTGGTAATGATATTAATCGATCGACTTATGAATATTCACACCAACAAACGAGTAATCAGTTCCAGGCGTTAATGAATACTTTTTCAGAATCGTTGAAAGTTGAGTTTGAAGGCAAAGGCGCTCCTATAAGATTGGAAGATTGTTCTCCAATCTTCATTCTAGGTATGCCTCGCTCTGGAACCACATTGATTGAGCAAATACTCTCAAGTCACAGTCTCGTTGCCGCAGAAGGTGAAATTACCGACCTTAAAGATAACTTTGAAAAACATACTGATGTTTTATCGAAAGAGCTGCCCTTATCAGCAAAAGTTGAAAAGTGTCTATCTATTGCTCAGGCTTACCTTGATGGTGTGAGAGCAAGGCAAACCGCTAGTTTTTTCACCGATAAAATGCCATACAACTTTATGCTTTTAGGTTTAATCGCCTTAACCATGCCGAATGCTAAAATAATTCATTGCACGCGAGACCCACTAGAGACCTGTTTCTCGGTTTATAAGCAAAACTTTAGCGGAAGCCATGCTTATACCAATGAGCTAAGTGAGTTAGGTCAGTATTATCTTGAATATCAGAAGATGATGGCCCATTGGGAAACGTTATTTGGTACACAAATTTACGAAGCAAACTATGAAAAGATGGTCGCAGATTCTGAATCCGAAATAGCGAATTTACTAGCTTTTTGTGGCCTAGAAGCCGAAGCAGCTTGTTTTGAGTTTCATAAAAACAAGCGTGCTGTTCGAACCGCGAGTGTTAGCCAGGTTCGACAGCCAATTTATAAAGATGCTCTTAAAGCATCAGCACCTTATGAAAAGCAATTGCTGCCGCTTATTGAAGTTTTAAAAAATTAATTAATAATTATGATGTTCGTTGAGCCTGTCGAAACGTTCAAGAAACTTGAACTCGTGGCAGCTGGAAGTCCCTTCGATAAGCTCAGGGAGCGATAGGTTTCGCTCATTGAGCCCGTCGAAATGGCCGTCTAATCAAGATAAGCCAAATTCCTATTGTTCCAAAGCTGAATGGCTTCTTCTAGGGCTGATTCTTGTGACAGGCCTGGCTTTAGATGCTTAAGCGCAAAGGCGCAGGTACACTGAATTGCGCCTACAGCATATTCATCATCAGCTGTATTATTCCAAACCGACTTCATGTGCTCAATAGATAATTCCTGCGGCTTGACGTGTCTACGCGCGAAATATGCTGGCCACTCATCTTCCCCAATTTCGCCATTAGATGACCATTTAACGGTGGTCGCGGTATCAGGGTTTCGTTCTATTTCTCCACCTTCACCTTTGATCACAGCGAGTGTTTTATAATTAAGTAGTTTGCCTGCTTCTTGATGAAGCCGACTATAAGCAGGATGAAAAATTCCCTGAACAACGACATCAGCATTTAAGGGATTAATTAAGCGGGATAAAGAATGGACAGGGGAGCGTAAGCCTAGAATGTGTCTAAGGTTAATTAGCTCTGCAAGAATAGGGGATATATGATTTAAGGCCATATAAGCAAAGCCCTTACTATTAATCAATTGATTTCCTTGGTCCCAGCTAGTTGCTGTTTCAAAGCCAAGTTCTTTCAGTACATACTCGGTATAAAGGCGATTATGCGTATGCCCACTTGCACCATGGATAAATACTTTATAACCCGCTTGGCTAAGTAACAGTATGCTGAAAATAAACCAAGGCAAGTGTCTTCGCTTTCCTGCATATGACGACCAGTCAAGATCAACGCTTAAACCATCCGGTACCGATATGTGGGCTTGTACAGCTTTAACAAAACCGCTTAGTTCTTCTGGAGACTCTTCTTTAACTCTGAGAAGCATTAAAAAGGCACCTAGTTGAACTTGCTCTACCTTATTTTGGAGGATCATGCTCATGGCATCGAAGGCTTCGTCTTCTGTTAATGAACGGCTACCTTTTTTTCCTTTACCTAAAATACGCACATATTGAGCAAATGGATGTTCAGGATCGTCTTGGAGGATATTTATATCAGTCATAATGGCTTCTTTATAGAACATGAATTGTGGTCATAAACAATTTGTCGGTTTTGGTAAACCTGCAATTTTACTGGCAATTTTTGCAGGGCTTCCAGGGAACAGGCTAAGTAGGTAATGGCTATTTCCTTTGTCTGCACCTAGCTTTAATTTGGTTTGTTTCACTAAAATTCGCATTGCGGGGGAGATATCAAATTCCTGATAAAATGCTCTTAACAAGAAAATAATCTCCCAATGAGCCGACGTTAAATGAATGCCTTCAGATAATGCGATTTCCTCAGCTAAAGTTTCAGTCCAAACATTTAAATCAAGTAAAAAACCCTGATCGTCAACATTTGTTAGTTTCTTTGTCATCTAAATCATCCTAGCGTCTAAGCAGTAATAGCCAACGCCAAATACTTAAAATACTGGAAAGCGTCGCTGCTACGTAAGTCATCGCTGCAGCACGTAAGATTTTTCTGGCTGCAGGGATCTCAGACTCAGAAAGATACTCGCCTTCTATAATAATGGGTAGCGCTTTATTGAAGCTTGCATCCCATTCCATTGGTAAAATAATGAATTGAACAATAACTGAAAGAGCAAGTGAAATAAGAGATGCCAAAATAGCAAATATCCCTATGTGAGGCACCCCAAATATTAGAATTAGGAAAGGACTTAATGTTAATAAGCCAAGTGATATCTTTTCTGCAACAAAGGCAACGGGGGTTAATTTTTCACGAAGGTGGGTAATGGATTCTTTTCGGTGATACTGAATGGCGTGACCTACTTCATGAGCGGCAATAGCCATTGCGCTGATAGACTTTCCAGAATAAATGACAGGGCTTAGACGAATACGCTTTTCATTGGGTGAATAATGGTCGCCATTTTCCTGACCTTGCTCAACTTGAATATCATTGATTTCAAAGCGCTTCAATAAGTGTTCAGCAAATTGACCGCCAGTGCCGGGTAAGTCTGGAAGCTCTTTTGTATACTTATTGATGGTCTTCTTGACCCAAATTCCCGGAAGTAGGATTATGGCGGCAAGCAAAACAATAACGATATAAATCATTTATCAGCCTTTCATTTAGAGTTTTTTAAGTGATTGGCCAAACTAAAATAAGGTAGACCATGTTTTCACTGATTGTAGAGCCACGATTTTCCGAAACTGATGCATTAGGCCATGTTAATAATACGGTGCTTCCGGTTTGGTTTGAACAAGGAAGAACACCTATTTTCAAAATCTTTACCCCTTCTCTGGCTATCGACGAGTGGAAGCTGATACTGGCTAAAATTGATGTAAGCTTTTTAAAGCAAATTTTCTATGGCAAAGAAGTCGAAGTAAAAACGTATATTCAATCGCTCGGCAATAGCTCGCTTGTAGTTTATCACGAAGCTTGGCAAGAAAATTTGAAGGTCGCGGAGGGAACTGCAGTAATGGTTTATTTTGATCATGACACTCAGAAATCAAAACCACTACCTGACGATATTAAGAGGGATTTAGAAGCGCATTTGATTAGTGTCTAAGTTTTTTTGAATTTTGGATTGTACGGTTGGGCAGCTTATATCTCGCTCGTTGAACTCGTCGAAACGTAAAAGAAACGTGACTTGTGGAAACTGGAACACCCTTCGATGTGCTCAGGGACCGATATAATTCTCGCTCGATGAGTTGCTTGTCCTAAGTTCATCGAAGGGTAGAAGTGTGTTCAATGTAAACGGAGTTTATTTAAGACGTTGCGTTATTTCTAAATATTTTGTTACAGCATCCTCTGGAAACATTAGCGCGCCATCTACTTTTATGCTTCTTAATAAGCTCTCTCTTGCATAACGCTTAATAGTAACTTCTGGTTTATTTAAAATAGTGCTGGTTTCAGTAATTGTTAAAAGCTTCGACTCTGCGGTCATATGCGTCTCCAAATTATTCATCAGTCTTAATTTCTAATAAATAATTATAGTAAAGCTTTATTTGTTTGCAGAAATAAACTGCTACTTTATGTAAGTCATATGGCAGGCTATTTTATAAAGAGTGCGGCCATGCTGGCGCAAATAGTCATGATAAATAAAAACCATTTAAGTGCTTTTTGGCTAATGTTGATAGTGATTTTAACGGCTAAATGCGCACCTACAATGGAACCGCAGGCTATTGTCAAACCAGGTACCCACAATATTTGATCTCGTGCGATGAAGATTATAAGTGCCAGACCTGTGAATGCTAATGTGCACATGATTTTAAGTGCATTGGCGCGCACTAAATCATAGCGAAGACTACCAGCGATGGCTGCGATCAGAATAAAACCTACGCCAGCTTGAACGAAACCACCATAAAACCCCGCTAGTAATAACATCGGTATAGAGGATTTTCTTTCCAGTACTGTATGTGCTTCTGTGCCTTCAGGTACAGAAATAATCGAAGGTTTAAATAAAATAATGCCGGCCATTAATATCATTGAACCAAGTAAGGTTGGTTTTAATAGATATTCAGGCATGTACGAAGCAAGAGCTGCGCCGACAAGCCCACCGATTAAGGTCGTTCCAACAACCATTTTCAAATCGGGTATATCTAGCTTTCCGTGCTTTTTAAAGCCTTTGGCTGCTGTTAAGGATTGAAAAAATACGCTGACTCGATTGGTCGCATTGGCAATATCTGCCGGTAAACCTAAAACCATTAATGCAGGAATAGTAAGGTTTGAGCCACCGCCAGCCATGGTATTGATAATGCCAGCTAAGAAGCCTGTACCAACAAGAAGGCAAATGTAAGTTAGGCTCATTTCTAGCATTGTCATTCTCGATATAAAATTAGTAAGTTTAAATTAAGGTATTATTGACGTGAATCTAGCCAAAATTTGGCTTGTGAATGGTACCTTAAATCACTATTCTTGGCACAATTCTTAGTTTCATATTTATTCTTTTTCGATGAGTTTAGTTTGACAGTTACAGATTACATTCCCTTGGTATTAGATTCAGTTAATCACTCATTATTAAAAGCTGAGAAATATTACCGTTGTTCATTCCCTGTGGGTGAAGTCTTATTCAATTTAAGAGGGCGTGCTGCAGGGCAGGTGCGTTTCCCTTTAAGCGGATATAAACAAGCTTTACCCGAAATCAGATTTAATCCTTCGATCTTAAATGCATATGGTGAGGAGTTTATAAGAGAAGTTGTACCACATGAATGTGCCCATTTAGTTGTATTCAGGCTTTTTCAACTCAAAAAATATAAATCTAAAATAAAGCCTAAACCACATGGCACAGAATGGCAGTTTGTCATGCAGCATCTTTATGGTCTGAAACCTAGAGTAACGCATTCATTTGAGGTGAAAGGATCAACTATGAAACGTTTTCCTTATCTTTGTGCCTGTGAAGATAAAGTACACCAGCTAAGCGTTATTCGTCACAATAAAGTTGAAAAACAAGCGTCCAGTTATTTATGTAGGCGATGTGGTGAAAAGTTAACTTTCTCAGCTTAATTTTGCAAAAATATAAGTAAATCTACCGCTATTTTTTATCTACTTTTTTCTTTTCTGCTTCTTCTTTTTTTCTTTTTGTATTTTAAGACCAACATGGGTGACTTGGTCACCACTGACCGCTTTTACGACCAGCATAATTGCACCTAAATCTAATCGGTCACCAATAACAGGGTGGCCATGATGTGCTTTTTCAAAGCATAGAGATAAAGAGAATTCTGGTGGGAATCTCTTGATAGAAATACCATAGACCGTATGTACATCGGCCAGTGTTACATCACCATTCAATACAAACTCCCCAAAGAAGCGCCGGTCTGTCAGCCTTTCTGGCGGGGTTTTCTCCCCAAGGATAGTGTCTACATCGTCAATTTTATTTTTATGAGATAGTACGGCCACGACATCATGTTCTTGCAAATACACGCCCTTTCTTGGAGGTAACATGATGCCTTCTCGAAAAATAGCTGCCATCTGAGTACGTTCGGGTAGGTGGATTTCTTTGATAGCAGTACCACCTTCCCAACGGCTTCCAGCCAATGACACTAATAAAAGTTCGTGCTCTCCGACATTTCGGTGGTTCAGTTCAAGCCGTTTTTGTGCCGCGGGTGTGTTAGGGATTTCCAATTCTAATTTACGTGCTAGCCAAGCCAAGCTTGAACCTTGTAAAAGTAAGCTCACCAAAACTAC
>CAXBKC010000038.1:0-15148 GCA_963975615.1 uncultured Oleiphilus sp. | reverse complement strand
AAGAAAGAATATAAAAGCTTAAATAATGATCATATCAAACTCCAAAACAACGAGGTGAAGAATGAACGTAACAGGTGTACCAGCAATAATTACTGGCGGCGCGTCAGGTTTAGGTGAGGGTGCTGCACGTATGCTTGCAGCTGCTGGCGCTAAGGTCTGTATTCTAGATCTACAACAAGAGAAGGCAGAGAAAGTCGCTGCAGAGATTGGTGGCTTAGCTATTTCATGTGATGTGACTAGCCCTGAAAGTGTTGAAAGCGCCTTTGCGCAAGCGCGTGAAGCTCATGGCCACTGCGGTATTGCATTAAATTGCGCCGGTATTGGAACCCCTGCGAAAATTCTTGGCCGAGACGGCCCGCTGTCTATGGATTTCTTTAACAAGGTCATTCAAGTGAACTTGTCTGGCTCCTTCAACATCATGCGCATGGCAGCAGACGATATGCAGCATCGCGAGCCAAATGAAGACGGCGAGCGTGGGGTTATTATTTCTACAGCCTCTATTGCAGCTTTTGATGGCCAAATTGGTCAGGCAGCTTATTCAGCTTCGAAGGGGGGCATTGTCGCGATGACACTTCCAGCCGCTAGGGAGCTTGCTCGCTATGGCATACGAGTGCTTGCCATTGCTCCAGGTTTATTTATGACGCCAATGATGGCCTCACTTCCACAAGAAGCACAAGATAGTCTGGCAAAAACCTTACCCTTTCCCTCAAGGCTGGGTAGACCTGATGAATATGCGCGCTTGGTTAAGGAAATGGTCGAGAACCCGATACTTAACGGCGAAGTTATCCGCATCGATTCAGCACTGCGAATGGCACCAAAGTAACTTTAGGTTTTTAGCTGAAGCCAAACTTAAAAACCACGCAATTGCGTGGTTTTTAATTATTTGAGAGCTTAAAGGGACAGAGCTCTTAAGTATTCTTTGCGATATTTATGCTTTCAGCTGGTCGCCAATTGGCAGTTGTCTGATACGCTTGCCACACGCAGCATAAATAGCATTACATAGCGCAGGAGCATAAACAGGTGTTGCGGGCTCACCAACGCCAGCAGGGGGCTCGTCACTCTGAATAATGGCTACTTCTATATCAAGAGGCGAGTCATTCATTCGGGCAACTCGGTAATCATGAAAATTACTTTGCTGGACGCGACCCTTGTCAAAAGTGATACCGCCGCTAATAGCGTTTGTAATGCCGTATACAGATCCACCCTGAGTTTGATTTATAACGGTGTCGGGGTTAACCACTGTGCCTGCATCAATACTGACCCACGACTTAATAATATCGAGTTCACCAGTGTCAGAGACTTCTACCTCTACGACGGTAGCAACATAGGTTAAGAAGCTACGATGAGCGGCAATTCCGAGGCCTCGCCCTTTGGGTAGTTTTCTTCCCCAACCAGACATCTCAGCAGTTTTTTCGATCACATGCCGAAGACGCCCTGTATCTAGAGGATAAACTGATTTATCACCCCAGTAGTTCTCATATTCTGCATTTTGTTCTGTGACATCAATAATGCGATCGGGGCCAATCACTTTGAGTAGGTAATCTTTTGGATCTTGGCCAGCTTTATGTGCAGCTTCATTAATAAAGGACTGTATTGCGAAAGCATGAAAGTTATTTGAAACTGAACGCATCCACCCAATACGTGCCATAGCTTTCGCTTCACCACGTTCTAATTTTAGGTTTGGAGTATGAATAGGGTTATCTGTAAAGCCTAAATCAAGTTCAAAGCTCATTGGCGCACTGGCATTTTCTTGGAATATCGAGGCGATAGGTGTAAATGCGGTTCGATGAAGGTAAGCATCAATATCACCTTTTTCACTAAGTACTGCCTCAATATGCTGGGCAGATACTGCATGATAGAAACCATGCTGTATATCATCTTCACGAGTCCATTGAACACGAATAGCTTTACCAGTTTTCATCGAAAGAAATGCAGCTTCTGCGGAAAAGTCTGGTTTTGACTTACGACCGAAAGCCCCACCTAGCAAGGTTACGTAGACATTAATCTGCTCTTTGGGCATGCCAACCATTGCACCTACGGTTTCCATATCTGCTTGCGGGTTCTGTGTTGCAGCCCATACATCAACTCGATCTTTATGGTACATAGCCGTCGCACAAGGAGGCTCCATAGGCGTCTGGGCGAGATGTGGCATGTAGTAATCTGCTACAAGCTTATTACTGGCTTTATCCAATATGGCTGAGGCATCGCCTTTTTCACGCACGCTTTGTTGAGGCTCATTGACCGTTTTTAAAAGCTGCTGCTTAAACGTCTCAGAATTATATTGGCCATTAGCGCCATCGTCCCATTGGATTTTAAGTGCTTTATTGCCTTGCATTGCTGCCCATGTATTGTCAGCAATAACTGCAACGCCACCTTTTGGCTGAAAACCCACAGCGCCCTTTGGTGTAGGTATTTGAATGATATCAATGACGCCTTTCACCTTTAGAGCAGCGCTGTCATCAAGTGATTTTACAGTACCACCAAGCACCGGCGGACGAGCAATGATAGCGACTTTAGCCGCAGGCTCTCTCAAATCTGCTGCAAAAAGTGCCTTTCCTGCAACGATGTCGTGCAAATCTACATGTGCGATACCGGTATTGATATAGCGCCACTGGTCGCGGGTTTTGAGTGTTAGCTTGTCTTTATCTGGTGGGGTTATGGCAAGCGCCTCTTCAATTAGATCTGTATAATTAAGCGTTTTTCCTGACGTGTGCTTGACCTGATGTTGGCTAGCGGTGCAGCTGGAAGGCTCAACATTCCAGCGCTTAGCTGCCGCATGTTCGAGCATATAGCGAACACTTGCACCCATCTCACGAAGTCGTTGCATATTAAAGCGAATACTACGTGAGCCATCGGTATTTTGGTCACCATATTTAGGGTCACCTTTAGCCTGAATAACAACCACTTTGTCCCATGCCGCTTCCATTTCGTCAGCGACTATCTGGGCGACGGCTGTACGTACATGTTGGCCCATTTCTGAACGGTGACATGTAATTTCTACGATGCCATCGGGTCGTAGTGCAACAAATAAGTTTGCGCGTGCCGCTGAGGGTGCCGGTTTTTTAATAGCATTAGCTAAAACACGTGGCGCACCACCCAAAAAATAAGTACCTACAACAAGCGCTGCACTGGTCGCACCATGTTTTAAGAAACGACGACGGTTCATATCAAAATAGTTACTCATGCCATGTCTCCTTCAGATTTTGGTGTGAAGTACTGGACGCCTGCAATTTTCTTAGATGCGGCTTTAATAGCTTTATGAATACGAGGGTATGTTCCACAGCGGCATATATTCCCAGACATAGCATCGACAATTTCTTTATCCGAAGGGGAAGGGTTTTGCGATAGTAAGCTGGCGGCTTGCATGATTTGACCGCACTGGCAAAAACCACATTGAGGGACCTTGTGATCGACCCACGCTTGTTGTACTGGGTGGTCACCCTCGCTACTTAAACCTTCTATTGTTGTTATTTCGCTATTAGTCGCAGCCGAAACTGGAAACACACATGATCGTTGTGCCACCCCATCAATATGAACTGTGCAGGCGCCGCATAGCGACATACCGCAGCCAAACTTTGTTGCGGTAAGGTTTAGTTCATCTCTTAAAAACCATAAAATCGGGGTGGAAGGGTCACCTGAAAACTCATACTTTTTACCATTAACGGTTAACTTTAGCATGGTCGATATCTCCTTTTGTGAAAGCTTGAAGGGTATTTTTTTATACTTGGACTAATAAGTGGTGCTTGAAATTGGGCGATACGTTTATAAGGTCACTTTAGCTTTTTTCTGGGCTAGAAAGATAGTCTTACTCATAACATAGTGGTGGGCCTTATCTTCCTTGTTTGTTAATCATTTAACAACAACCAAACGTTTTCTTTAGCAGCACATTTTCCCTTCAAGCCGCCCGCAACATCCGTACTAGATATGCGGCTTAAATTATAGAGCTTACTATAATGTCGATTTACTTCGGTGGTATCGATTGAAAAAGGAGGGCCAGCCAGCAAGGCTTGGTCATACTCCAAGCAGATGAGAAGTTGCGGTGCTTTATTTGTAAGATGAATTAAGTGACTTGAATATTGTTGTCGCATAGCTTCGGGTAATGCAATCAGAGCAGCTCGGTCGTAGATAGCATCGACTGACCCAAGGGTAGAGGCAGATAAATCAAAAAAATCACCAACAAAAATATCGATATTGGCCCCAGAGTATTGCTTCAATTTTCCAACTGTCGTCACTTCTGGTTTCATGCCCAGCTCAAAGAATAACTCATCAATAGCAACTTCGCTTAGTTCAGCCCCAGCAACTCGATAACCAATAGAAAGTAGCCAACCGATATCCAGTGTCTTTCCACACAAGGGCAGAAAAATGCGAGAACCTTGCGCTAATGAAAGTGCTTTAAAATACTTCACCAGTAAGGGGTTAGCTTCAGTTTGATGGAAACCAATTTCCTTAATTGCCCACTTTTTATGCCAAAAACTTGGTTCCATAACTACACCTTTGGATGTTTATAAAAGTATAAATAATTTAAAGGGTCCAGACCCGAATGGCTTAAGTTAAGTCTTTTACCATACTTTACCGGCTAAGTATAAAGTTGTTGTGGTCCAGTAATTGCTAGAGCTAATAAGTTGAAACTAATTACTCTATAAGCGGCTTACAAATGGTGAAGAATAATACTACAGCAGCACAATTGGTGCACAATTTTGGGGCAAAGGTTGTAGAGGTTGACCCTTTTTCTCAACAGCTTTTAAAGCACTCTCAGTATCTGACCAATATTAAACTTATTTACAGGCTGACAAGTGCCGTTCAACAGCATAGGGGCTGCACAATGGCAGTCTTGAGTGGCTGTATCTCCTTTTTCGAGCGCATTAAGGAATTACAAGATATCGTTAGTAAAAGTTTCTTTGCACTAAAACTAAATAACTTACAGCTTGGTGAAATAATGCATAGGAATCAGCTCAGCCTTGCAATTATGGATTGGAACTCCATTCAACAAGGTTGGCAAAAAGATAGTGTTTTAGATAACTATGAGTTTCATAGCCATTTGATCTACATCTTAAATCAAATGAGCAAGCAATATCTTGATGAAATCTTAGATGGTTGTAAGCCAGAACTTAAGGTTCAGCATGAAAACTTCTTTAATGTCATTTTAGTGGAATTACTTGGGTTTATTGAGCAAATTGCCAAATTGAGAGGCTTAAGTACTAACTCTACAGTTTTAAAGATCTGCGGCCTGGATAGTTTTTCTCGAATCACTTTTTTAATAAAAGATATACGAATTAAAAACAACGAACTAATAGATCAAATTAACAGCCTTTCAGCTGAATATGAATATCTACCCGGTAAACAAAAGCTCAACAAACAAAAGCAGCGTATTAATAAAATATCCAGAATTGTTGAAACAAAGATTCTAAATACCAGAGTGATTCAAGAAAGTAGTGAAGACTTGTTTGATCTGATGACTGAAATAATTGATATGCAGTGGTTTATTTTGGGTACAGGGTTGGATCTAGCTGATCGACTGATTTTCGATGGTCTTTATGTGCAAAGTAAACTGGATAAAAATGCACCCGCCAAATCTAGAAGTTAGCTATAAAAATCACCAAAAGGTGTTATTTGAATGATGGTCTATATGGGCTGGTATTTATTGACATTATGGAAGATGGGATCGTCAATGTTTAAAATTACTATCTTGTCGAAGGCGGTCCCTGAGCCCGTCGAAGGGTGTCCCAGTTTCCACTAACTCACGTTTCTTTCCCGTTTCGACGAGCTCAACGAGCGCCTTATTAATGGATCTTGATCTTAAGTAAGTACCATTCTACTCTGACCCTGATTATTCTTAATTAGTTGATCGGGAATTTTCGATGAAACTTGGCTTGTGCTTCTTTCGTACCAATTAATATCACCTCTCCACCTTTCGGTAGCACAGAATCTGGCCCTGTATTAATATCTGTTACATTATCAACGTCAATTCCAATGACGCTGCAGTGGGTATATTTGCGGAAGTTTGCCTCTGCAAGCGTCTTATTAACTAAATCTTTTGGTATGGGCATTTTAAACACATCAAGTCCCTCAGCGATCATTAATAAATCACTTCGACCTAAAGAATTAAATAAAGCGTTGGCGCCTATAGATGAATAGGATAAAACGATATCTGAGCCAGCACGATGTAAAGCATCAATATTTCGCTCTAATGTTGCACGGTTTATTATTTGAATATCGGGGTGTAAGAGCCGACATAAAATGGTTAAGTAAATATTTATTTCATCATCTCTCATGGTGATAATGACCGTTTCTGCTTCAGCTATGCCTGCGCTTTGGAGTATTGATTTATCCGCTGCAGAACCGTGCACATAGTTCTCTAGTAGGTGTAATCGTTCACTGTTACTCTCAACGATACAGCATTCAATGCCATGACCTTTAAGCGCCTTAGCAGTAGCACGACCAACCCGACCGCCACCAATAATAACCACGGGTTTTGATTCGACCGACACTAAGACTAGCTTAAAAAGCTGATCAAAATCTTTAAGTTGTTGGCGAGTACCAGCCATCACCAAAACGGTATCTGGTTCTATAACGCTTCCTGCTTCAGCGATCACAAAGTTACCGCGTTTCCAGAAGCCAACGATACTTATGCTCGTCTCCCATTGTGCTATTAAATATGCTTGACCCACTAAGGTGGTTCGGTTTGAATCGACCTCAGCGATGCACAAATCGTCAATCTGGCCAATCACATGTGAGAATTGGTTGCCGCCATTAGCTCTTCTAGCGCGACTTTGTGAAACTAACTTCGTAATATTTAGCACCTTATTGCAACCTGCTAATTGCAATATGTCGATAGAGTCTTCCTCGCGCACGGTAGAAACAACAGGCGTTTTATCCGTTATACCACGAACTGTAAAAGCGACAGAGGTATTCACAATATCCGAGCGTGTCGTGGCGACCAATGCTGCTTGTTCTACCCGAGCATTTCGGTAGGCTTCAGGATCGTTTAACTCCCCATATATTACATTTATGCCTTTGTCGGATAGACGAGTTACTTCCTCTAGCTCAGGAAGAATAACAACATAGGGATATTGGAATTGAATTAATTTTTCAATCAAAGCTGTGGCAATAGTGCTGTAAAATGTAAGAATAACATGGCCTTGTAGATTTGACGGTACCGATTGTGGTACTAAACTGGCGGCTCGCGATTCAATCCAAGGTGCATAAAAAAGTTCGATAACGGTGAATGGCAGCAAAACGAGCATGAAAACAATGCCAGACATTAATACGAAAATTGAATATAAGCGTCCCAAATCGGTGGTGAAACTTATATCACCGTAACCTAAGGTGGACATTGTCGACAGCGTCCAATAAAAACCAGTGACCCACGAGTGCTCCTGGCCTTCATATATCATAAGTACTTGGAAGAAGATTGAAAAAAATGTGGTCAAGCAAGTTAGAATAAAAATGAATCTAAGTAAGGTACGAAAATGACTTTGAGTAAGGATGCTTGAAAGTTCAAGCAGTAATGAGTTAAAGAAACTAAACCTAAGCTTATTCCATATAGATTTTTTACTGACACTTTTGTTTTTTTGTTGGGTCATTTTAGTTAAGGTCGTGTAGTCATTTTTAGTGGGTTTTATGAATTAGGCTTCAACCATTAGAGCACGGTTATGTAGGCATTCCAACATATCGCTGTTCTTCGCTTGTAAAGGTGTCTGATCCCGCTGAATTGAACCAAAGAAACTGGAGGCGAATTAAAAGTCAGGCCTAGTAAATAATCGACTTAAGGCACTTGATTTATTGCACCTTTTACGCTTGACTTAGAAACCTGACAAAAGTTAATGTTTTCTACTCCCTGCCTTAAGTGAAGTTTGAATGTTGTCTGAGGTGCTATTAGTAGTGTGTCCATAAAAGCCGACACGCAGCTGACGTACGATAGGTGTTTAGCATGACACAAGCATTTCGATACCGCTTTAGTCTTGACGACGAAGTGATAGGTGTATTTTATGTCTCCTTACTTAAGCAAGTGTTGGAAACGGAAGGCTATAACCTTAAGGCTTGCCCGATAAACCTTGAAGATCCGTCATGTTATCGAAGGCGTATTAGTCTTAAGCAAATAACTCGTTGTCTTTGTGCTTCTCTGTCTGAAGTGCCCCCGGGTATTGGTTTGAAGTTCGGTCCAGGGGTGCAGGTAATGGCCGCTGATACACTGGGCCAGTTGGTGATGGCAAGTCCGAATGTACGATCCGCCTTAAATTATATGCTTGAGTTTCGACTGTTGTTGGCGATGTCTTTTGACGTTGGGGTAGAGCTTAAGGCTTCTACATTCAAGCTTTACTCCAAGCACTATTGCAGTTCAAAGCTACCGCTGTGTTTTCAGTATTTTATCACTGAAGCTTTGTATAGCAGCTTTCTAAGTGGTATTCGTTGGCTCACGGGCGAAGAAGTAAAATTGTCGTATTTAAGTTTTCCCTACGCTAAGCCATGTCATTCTGCTCAATATGAATCATATTTTAACTGCACCCTTAATTATGAAACTGATGTGCATGAGCTGGCCTTTGATCAGAGCTATCTTGATACACCTATTCATACCGCCAATGCGGCATTAGAGAAACTGAAGGTAGGCCATTGCCGCACTGTCCTTGCTCGATGGAAACAGAAGTTTTGTATTATTCAGCAGGTCAATGACATTCTGATGCAACATTATCCGGATTTCCCGGCGATAGAAGACGTTGCCCATCAGCTCGGGGTTTCTAGGAGTAGTTTGTATCGAAAACTGAGCGAACGAAAAACCAGTTATCAGTGTTTGATTAATAAATTTAAACGAGATCAGTCGATTAACCTCCTTAAAGAGACAAATATGAGTGTCGAGTCAGTGGCTGAACATTTGGGCTTTAGCGATGCTTCTAGTTTTCGACGAGCGTTTAAGTCATGGACAGGCTATCAACCCTCAGCGATTCGTGAGCAGGGAAAGGTGCTGCAATAACAATATATAGATTCTTTTTAGACCGATCATTATGAGCATGACGCCGGCCAACCAAGCTACCCAATTGCCATAACGCGTGTAAAGGGTCGTGGCTGCCTTGGCTGAGACTGTTTCGCTGAGTACCGCCTGTTCGAATAAGTCGGTTTGCACGACAATGTTTCCATTTGGATCGATGATCGCACTATAGCCGCTATTCGTTGCGCGGACTAGCCAGAGGCCATGTTCAATCGCACGGAGTCGCGCCAGTGAAAGGTGGATTGCGGGTTCTTGGCTGTGACCAAACCAGGCATCATTGGCGATGGATATAATCAGATTGGCCTGACCCTTGTGGATCAACTGGCGGACATAATCGGGGTGGGCTAATTCAAAGCAGATGGGTGTGGCAATGTTGAACTCTTGAAAAGATAGTACTTCATGATTCGGCCCGGCTTTAAATGATTGATGCCAGGGAAAAAGCTGAGTAACGAGTGTGAGGTAGTCATCCCGAAGCGCTGGTAGCCAATCTATCAAGCCCATGTTTAAGATCAGCTCCAGCATATTCAGCCCCGGAATGTGTTCGCCAAAGGGGAGCAAAAGCTGCTTATCGTAGACTTGTTCAATTTTGCCCTCAGTATCGGCTAAGAAAATCGAGTTTGTGCTGGCGGCGCGTCCTTGATAATGAAAGCTTGAGGTGCCGCCGAATAACAAAGGGGTCTTGATATCCTCTCGAATCATTTGCGCATCAAGTGGGAGAGGCCGTCGTAGTGCGCGGTTATAGGATGATTCAGGCCAGATAAGCAGATCCAAATTTTCTTGCTCCAATAGCCCCCGGCTCAGTGCCAAGTTGAGTTTATGGCTGTATCGATCTTTTGGTAACTGAGATGTTTTGACTACATTGTTTTGTACTAGGCCGACCTTTATTTCAGAGCTTTCATTCGGTCTCTCTTGAAAGGGAGACTGCAGCTGTGAAAATAGAAATGAAGCGATAAGCACAACACAGATTTTGCTTACGGGTGTAGCCAGGTCTGTACTATTAGGACGAGTTATAATTTGATAAATCTGCCAGTTAATGAAAAGTACCAGAGCTGAAAGTATTAAGGGGCCTCCGAAGCTGGCCAGCTGAGCAAGGTGATATTGGTGTACTAGCCCGGAGCCCAGAAAAGTGGGGAAAAGATTTATCTGGTAGCACTCCAACAGGATCAGAGGTAAGGTTGCGCTGGCCCAGTGGGGGCAATTTCTATCGATTAACCAACGATAAGTCGCTGCATAGAGGCCGTAGCCTAAGGCAAACCAGCCGCCTATGGCAAGCCACAGCATAATCGACGTTGCCGTGCTGTCGATAAACTGTTCGGACAAGGAAAAAAGCCACGAAAAACCGATAAGGTAGATCGTCATGCCAAATATTAGGCCTCGAACAAGGGCTGAGCGTATGCTCGGCCTCGCCACAGTATCGAGGCATTTCCATAACGGGATCATACATACGAAGGCAAGAGGCCATAGAGCCCAGCCCACGTTGCCTAATGCATAGAGGCAGCCTCCCAGAATAGGGAGCCCCCAATACTTTAGAGTTTGAATTCCACTCGTTTGCATGGGTTAACCTAAAAGTACTAGCTACCAAGCTCCCGCAAAGCTGCTTCCCGTTCGGCTTCTAGTTTCGCTTTATATGCTTCTTTATTTGCAAGCCACTCTGCCGTACGAGAGAGATGCTTTTCTCTTTGTTCGATGGCGCGGGCTAGTTGAGCCGGGATTTCTTGAAGGCGACCCAAATGCAACTTGGCAGCAAGTATTAGCATTTGATAATCCTGATCGGGTAAATCTTGACCATTGCGTTTAATCAGTTCACTGGTCAGCGTGACGTAGTCTTCTGATAAGGTGTTCTGATAACTGTAGTAATCTCTAATCTCTTGTTCTTCAGCCAGGTTTGCATGAATTTTATTGGCTTGTTGGCGCCAGTATTCACGTTTTTCCTTGCGAATTTCTTTGACCGACTCATCTTGTGTAGGCGCGCCCATTTCCCAGTAAAGGTTGTCTGGCATGTCGGCTTGCAAAGCTGATAGGTTGACCTTAGAAAAAGCGACGGTTCGTGTATCAAATTCGTATTTATCCAATAATTCCTGATCGCCCGCGGTGAGGCGTTCTAGAAGTCCTCTTTCATCGTCCGCTTGTTGGAGTACTGGTGATTGTTGCGGTGACAGCATTAATGGAGCAGTGGCATCTGGCTGTGTGTTGGTATTTGTGTCGTGAGCTGTAGCCCTTGGTAGGTCTTCAGCAGGCGACGTGGAAAAAGAGCTTGGGCTCTTAGTAAGGTAAGCAACGGCGAGTGTGATGGCAACGCTTGCAAGCCCTACTTGTTGTATGCGCGATAGTTTCATATAAAGCCTCGTTATTATTTTTGTTTAGAGAGCAGGCTGGACTATCATGCCCAGCCTGCAGTTTATAAGCTACCGTTTAGATGGCATCGTCAATCAGTGGTCCATAGAGCTCCATGCCAGGATCATCCTGATTATATAGATTGTATGGCTCAATATTATTGTAACGCTGCCCATTATTGATCCAGCCACTTAGGAAAGAGTCCATGCTCGTCATATTCCCTGGGCATTTCCAGCTTTGTCCCCATGGCCATTGAAATGCTTCATACCAACGCTTTTTACGCACACTAGGACAGGAGTGCGACCATGAAGGTGATAATGGTAGAACAATGGCTATCGTTTATTGGGCGGTTCCATGCGACGTGGTAACTCCAATTACTCATTTGGGCTATTTGGCTGATTAGCGCATTCTCATCTTCTTTCCACTTGGCGAGAATGCCAGCTTGGCCAATACCTGGAAAGAAACGCTCGTATGAGAAGCGTGAGAAATTATAGTCGGTACTATAACCAGTATAGGCAAATTGATCCCCTGGGTACGCTTGCGCAATCGCTGAATTTATAGAACCCATGTCATCTGGATCAAAACCGGCTGGAAGGTTGCCGAAAACGGATTGCATATTCCAAGATTGGATGATGGTTTCATGTAATTGGCGCGAATTAGCACTAATATCTGCTGCAGGGAACAGCGGCCCAGAATCATTGAGCATGAGACCTTTGTTGGGATTCAGACGAGTTCTTGCTTCATGATAAACCGCGGCTGAAGCCACACCACCCGCACTAAATCCTGTAAGTAGCATTTTGTCGACATTGCTAAATCGTTCAGCCAGGTAATCTAATGTTTCAACAGAGTTATGGTATCCATAGTGATAGAAATTCAAGGGTGGATTGACGCCACTGGGGTCCGAGTAAGTAACAACATTATTGCCGACATGAACGTCACCAGTGCAATACGGAATATATACGGCATCCCAACCATTGGTGGCCAAATTGGTTTTACTTCTGAAGGGTAGGCCGGGGTCGTTGCCATTCATAATTGGTGCAACGTACTTCGCCTTGATTTCAGTAATATACGAATCAGCCACGCCATTCATATTGGCTGCACCCAACAGCCCCAATGCACCACTGCAACTTTCATAATCCCAGCAAGCGCCACCACCTTCGTACATCAAAACGATGTTGTTGGAATTTGGATTGTCATGTACCCAGAATTTGTACTGTGAACCGTCGCTGCATTTGGTGCCGGGAATTTCAACTTTTTCCCACGCAAAGTTATTGCCGCCGTCTACTATATCTTCGATGCCTATCCCAGAAGCGAATGGGCTCAGGCCCAGAGCCATGGAAGTTGCCAAAAAGGCCTTCCCGACAACCTTACTAAAGTGTTTGGTATTTATCATTGTTTTCACCATATTTTTGTTTGATGTCGAATATGGCAACTTGAACAGCAAAGTACGCCATGGCATTAAATTAGAAGAAAGTTCAGATATCGAACAGAGCAGAATCATTCGATTAGGGAAATGTTTGAGTGAATATGTCACCCATTAAAGGTTGAGAGTGGTTAAATCTTAAACGCATCTTATGTGTGAGTCGTAAGCCCCTGATAGATAGGCATGGGTAGGCTAAAGTGGGCAAAGCTCTTTAAAGCGCTATATCTTCTAGCCTCCTCTTATTTCGCGGTTGAAATGTTGCTAACGAACTCAACAGCTTTTTTTAATTGATGGGCTTGAAGACCTAAAGGGGTCTGACCCCTTAAACTCTTTATCCGGATCAGACCCTCTTTAATACACTTGCAGTCACAGAACAGCTAGAATAAGACCTTTAGTTGATAATCTAGTATGACTGTAGACAATTATAGAACCGGCTTGCTTTTTTGTATTTTGACTAGTTGGGATGTGTTTAGTTCGGGCTAAGAAGGGTGTTCGCTTTGTAAAGAATAGCTGACGCCCTTAGTTCAAAATAGCTTAAATAGAAGGTGAAATCATGACGCAAAAGAATGCTCGCAAACTCACCGTTTTCTATGACGGTGCCTGTCCTACCTGTGTCCGCGATCGTGCTTTTTATGAGCAGGTGGCCGGCAACAAGAAGGACGAGGTCGAGTGGTGTGATATTACAGGGCAGGAAAGTGCTTTACGGCAAGAGGGTATTGATCCGAAATTGGCCTTAAAAGAGTTGCATGTAAAAACACCGGAAGGTCATATTGTTTCAGAGCTAGATGCCTATATTCTTCTGATGAAACGCACCTTCTGGCTTAAACCACTTGCCTGGCTTATCGGGTTGCCGCTTATACGTTCGCTATTAGCCCGACTGTATCATTATCTTGTGCAACGGCGTCTGCGCCGCAGCGGGCGCTTGTAAGGTCAAGGTGGTCTGACATTAAGGGGTCTGACCCCTTAACTTCCTTTTTACTCCATGAGTTGGGCGGTGCACTCTGCTTTCTTTGGGTCCAACTTACAGCGAACTTTTCGCATAAGATTTAATGTGCGCTGATCGTAAATCCCCAGTTTTCCTAAATCTAAACGGCTTTGGCGGAAGTCTTCCTCCCAATAATCGTAAAGATGTGGAGGGATATCTATCCAGTATTTATCGGGAATGGTTGCTTCCGGTTTCTTGAGAAAATCGACGAATTCCTTGTATCGTGACAGTACATATTCTCGTGTTTTTTGAGGTATGTCTTCCGGTAGTGCGCTCCAGCGTGAGACCAGCTGCATAGTGATATAGAGAAAGGGCTCTGCGTAGATTCCGCCATTCGGTTCCAGTCCTTTGTAAAGTTCGAACGGTTCGTAGACAATGGCGGGCCCTGCAGTCAAATCGACGCTGCCATTGTTGAATTTCAGGAAGGAGTTGAAGATGCTTGAATTGACAGGGGTGATTCCGTACTTTTCCGATAAATAGGCTGATTCCGGTATGTCATCCAATACTGCCATTCTTAGGCCCGCGAAGTCCTTTGGTTGAAGTATGCTCCGATCCCTGGTGAACATAAATATTGCCCCAGCGGGACCGATTCCGGTTATTTCATAATCACCTACTCTCATTAGAGGGGCTGCTTTCTTAGAACTAAGCGATTTGATGATGACGCCAAGATGTTCGTAGCTCGGTATGGCGCCGATTGCACCAAGGCTACCTGTTAGTGTATTGAATTCACGTGCACGAAAACCCAACATATTCACGCCATCACAACGGCCAAGTTTGAATTCATTGATGGCAATTTTCTCATCACTGTAGATCGAGAAACTCAGATCAATTCCCCAGTGAAAAGCGACTGTCTTGGCTTCACGCATGATCCGCTCGCCCGGACCATTTTTGCCCAATGGATCCCAAACACATGCATGAAAAGGGTGAAGTACTATGTAGGGTTTCAGGCCGGTTGAGAGAGCCTTATAGGGTAGCAGCATAGCGAATAAAAAAAGTAGTAAAACGGGTGATTTTTGCGTTGTTGTTCTTTTCATGAGGCTAATGTTGCCTTGTCTAAAATGGATTGGGTAATCGTCACACTATGGCAAAGGTTTTGTTCGCCCAATCAAGTTTAGTTCTTTATCTAGGGTGATGACAAGGCTGCCAGCATCATGGAGAATCGAAAAGCTTACTATGAAGTATTGGAGCGTACGCAAAAAAGTGATATGGATAATACTGCTTGGATGAATTGGTTTCTGGCTACCTTAAGGCATACCCTTGAAGCGGCCTTAGTTCGCATCGACATGATATTAAGAAAATCTCGGTTTTGGCAGCTACATGGCCAAGACGGTCTAAAACCTGAACAAACAAAAGTACTTAATCGTTTACTTGATGAAGGCCCCGATGGTTTTGAAGGGGGTCTAGCTGCGGGTAAATATCAACG
>CAXBKC010000037.1:0-15251 GCA_963975615.1 uncultured Oleiphilus sp. | reverse complement strand
AACCTCAGTACATTAGAAGAATTCTTACTTATTTACAGACAGAAAATGATTTACCGGATGAGCGAGCATCAAAAATAATCAAAGTGATCTTAATTTGTAGAATCGGTAAGGGAATACCTTATAACAAAGGAGTGTCACCTGGAGCTAAAGCAGGTTACGACAAATTTTTCTCTCTTTTGGGGGACGATAACATTGTAAATGTAATAGTAGCGATGCATTCTAATGAAGTTCGAGCTAGCCTTACAAATTCGATTTGCCAAGAACATATGGTCGCTGTTTTGGGGTTGTTAAAATCCAATGCAATAAGTGAAAGGGTTCAGGAGATACTTGATTTCTTGATTAATCGCCCTAAAGCTCTGAGTAAAATTCATATGGACGCTAAATATATAGAGCTTACTAAAAATCATATAGATTTGAGCTAATTATAAGCAGCAAAGGGTAACAATAAAAGAGGCCAAATAGCCGGCTACTTTTATTTCGCTGTTGTGGAAGCGTTCATAAGCCAAAGATGGCTCATGCCTCCTACCTCGCCTGTCTGATTACGAGCTAATTCGAACTCCTCAAAAAAGCTATCAAATGACGACGTTGCTGGCTCATCTGATCTATTGAGATATCATTTCTGTAACCATTATTGTCTAGTTTAAGAGGCTCAAATCAACTGTTAATGTTATGTTGTTGACTGCTTTAATTGTTCACTAACACCATGCCTGATAAAGATAGAGAGCGGATTACAAAGTTATATAAGGTGAATCAGAAGACTTAAAGACAGCTCTTTAAGGAGTGAGTCATTAGAGGGGCTGCGATAAAGTAAGTAGAGGGTGTTTGATATGAGCAAGGAAAGAGGTCAACAAAACAGAGATAGGTTTCAAGGCTGGGTCGCAGAAATGAAAGCCAAAGAATCGCCCAATTGGCTGGATTACTGGCATGGAGGTATGTTAAGTCCGAAGAAGATTGCTGATGAGCTTGGCTTTGATTCATCTGCCTTTAAGAAGGCTAGAAACGAGAAACTTTTTGATATGCTGCAATTGTTGAGGCAAGAGCTTGCAGTAAAGGGGATCTACCACCAACGCAAAAATGATTTGCCGTTAGAGGACGATGTCGTTGATCTAACAAAACAGAATGATGACATCAAAGATAGTGCGATAATCCGTGACTTAAAAAGAACAAACCGTCGATTGCAAGCTGAGAATGCAAAGCTTGCCGCCGAAGTTGCAAAGCTGTCTGAATTTAAAGAAGTGTTGATAGAGATGGGGTTGTGGAAATGAGTAATACGGCATTTCTCGTACGAATTACCCGAATATATCAATACCACCCAGACAACGTTCAGATAGGTGCTGTATTTCTGAACCCTAGCGCAGGAGCGCATAGGGTTTTAATATTAACCACCCAAGATAAGCTGAATATTGAGCCAAGGGTAGGTCAGCAATGGAAGGTGCTCAAAGAGCAAAATTACAGTATACGGCAGCAGCTAGTTAGTACTGGCAGTTACGTTGATGTATGGCGCTTCATGGAGCCTAAGCTTAAATGTGTCATGCCAGATAATGGTTTAGGCTTCGTTACTTTTTTAAGTGCTGAAAAGGAATTTATTGGCATCGGCAAAGTGAAAGCGCAGCTCTTATGGGATAGGTTTCGTAGTGATATATTCGCTATGCTCGAAAGTGATAAAAACGCGCTTTATGAGCGTGACAAGTCAATATCTAACTTTGAAGCAATCAAAGAGGTTCTAAGGCGTGATGATACAGTAAATGCGCTTTATGATGGCTATAAAGAATATGCAAATTTAAAATATTCCGCGCAGTTAGTTGAGTGGGAAATAGAAGCACCCATTCAACTTCAATTATTCAGAATTGCCGATCAAGACGCGATTAACTTCCTGAAAAAGAATCCGTACCGCCTGTTTTCATTGGGCATGCGATTTCAAAAAGTTGACCTTATTGCACAAAAGCATTTTGGGATAAAAGCTGACGACGAAATTAGACTAGCTGCGATTGTCGAGCAAGCATTGAGGCTTTGGAGTGACAAAGGCAACACGGTTGCGGAGTGGCAAGATATTGAGCCTACCATCAGAAGTTATCTAAATAATGATCGGCAGCTCGTTTTAAAAGCAAGCGAGTTAGCTGGAGATATCATAGGGTTTGTGAAGCAAGGCGGGAAGTACTTCGTCTCAGGCAACTACATATTCGAGAAAACCATAGCCAAACGATTCGGTAAGCTCAGCAAATTAAAAAGTTATTGGTTGAGCGAACTGGAAGATGCCTTCACAAGTTCTGTTCCGAACGGATGGTGTCTCGAAATGGCTCAAGAACGAGCCGTAAGGACAGCATTAATAAGTCACATATTTGCCCTCACTGGAGGCGCAGGAACAGGTAAGACAACAACCACAAAGCTTATTGTGGATGCCTATAAGAAATTAGGATTTACCATTTACCCAGTTGCACTATCAGGAAAGGCCGCGCGTCGGCTTCAGCAATCAATTGGCGTTGAAGCAAGCACGATAGCTCGACTATTGCGTGAAAAAAGTATCAACGAAATAAACTGTGTATTGCTGATTGATGAGGCATCAATGCTGGATGCTTACACCATGTGGCGCTTGGTTACTTTGTTCTCTGATAAGGCAAGGATCGTGCTTGTTGGTGATCCTTATCAGCTGCCACCAATTAATGCAGGATTTATTTTAAATGATGTCATTAAGAGTGGTGTTATTAATCATGTAGAACTTGATGTCGTTAAGCGACAAGGGGTTCATAGTAGTGTTCCGGCTTACTCTAACGCCATACGACAAGGGTTAATGCCACCGTCATTAAACACTGCTGATATTACATTCCAAGAGTCAGGTGATGACATCCTGCAGGATGCTGTAAAAGCATACTCTGAGTATGATAGTGCGATGATAGTTGCGTCAACGAACGCTACAGTGCGAAGTGTGAATATTAAAGTGCAAGAAGAAGTTAACCCTGATGGGCGGGTTCTTAACTTGACTGACATGCCAATCACAAAAGGTAGCTATGAGTTCAGGGAAGGAGATCCTGTAGTTATCATGCTTACCTGCTATAAAAACGATGTTCAGAATGGCACGTTGGGCGTGATAAAAAAGGCTGTCGCCTCTGAGGAATACGCTTGCGTTATTGAGTTGGAAGATCTTGATGAGAATGGCAACAAACGTCAGCTTGAGGTTGATTGGCAGCTGTTCGAATATATCGATCTTGCTTATTGTTTAACTCTACACAAGTTACAGGGATCGCAAGCTCAGAATGTCATCATACTTTTCGAACGAGGATTGTTGCTTGACCGAAGTTGGCTTTACACTGCTGTTACGAGAACAGAAAATAAAGTGCATATGATCGGAAAGGGTGTAGACTTTCAATATGGGGTCAACAAAAAGGGCGCTCTCTACACGCAAAACTGCCTTGGCAGAAATGTTGAAAAATGCTTAAATCGAATATGTTTAGGTAGAAAATTGGCTATTAGTATACATTTTATTGTAGAAATGTATAAAAGAAAAGTAGGGTCATTCCTGTTTATACCTTATAGAATAAGGGGTTTTTTACTGTACTGCCCCTGATTTTATGTAATTTGTCTTGGATTTCCATTCTGAATGACACCTTAGAGGTTAATTAAATTAAAGCTATACTTTAGGAGTCCCGTTTATGGGACTTTTTTATGTTTAAATTTTCGAAGTGTGGTGCATGAAAAATAATTACGAACATCACTTTGATATGGTTTCAATTCTTTTACATTGGGGGATGGCTTTGGCGGTCTTCTTTTTATTTGGCTTGGGGCTCTACATGGTTGAGCTCACTTATTACGATTCGTGGTATCGAGGATCTACAGCTTTACATAAAAGCATAGGCTTATGTGTGTTTATGTTTTTAGTTGTCCGAGTGTTTTGGCGCATAAAAACCAGTTTACTTTCATCTTCGTTAAATTTGCACCAAGAGCAAAAAAGTTTAGAGCTAAGAGTAGCTGTTTTTGTTCATATACTGTTATATGTGCTGGTCGCTTCTTTGTGTCTGTCGGGTTATTTTATCTCGACTGCAGGAGGCCGAGATGTCGAGTTTTTTTCTTGGTTTGCTTTGCCACCGCTACCGGTGGAGATTGAAAATCAGGAAGATGTTGCTGGTGATTGGCATTATTACTTTGCGTGGGGGCTTATGGGTCTGACTGCTTTACATGCTTTGGCTGCTTTAAAACACCATTTTATTGATCGTGATGATATCCTTAAAAATATGCTCAAACCCTCTAAAATAAATAAAGGAGATAGTTAAGATGAAAAAACTAGGTTTATGTTTGATGTTAGTTGTTGTGTGCTTTAGTGGCTCGATACAGGCGGCTAAATATAAGGTGGATGTTGAGGGTGCTCACGCATTCATCACGTTCAAAATAAAGCACTTAGGCTACAGTTGGCTGCTAGGTCGTTTTAATAAGTTTGAAGGAGAATTTGAATATGATGCAGTGCAGCCAGATAAGTCATCTATTAGTATTCTAATCAATACTTCCAGTGTTGACTCAAACCATGCAGAACGTGATAAGCACCTTAGAGGTGAGGATTTTTTGAACGTTGGTAAGTTTCCTGAAGCTAAGTTCATCAGTAAAAAAATTGAAGTCATTGATGACGAAAATGCAAAAGTGATTGGAGATTTTACGCTTCATGGCGTAACTAAAGAAATTAGCTTCCCAGTTCAAAAAATTGGGGAAGGAAAAGATCCTTGGGGTGGTTATCGAGCAGGCTTTACTGGTAAAACTGAGTTGAGGCTTTCAGATTACGGTATTACCTACAATTTAGGGCCGGCCTCTACTATAGTTGAAATTGAATTAAACCTTGAAGGAATTCGACAATAGCAATTGTTGCTTGTATTGAGGAAAAAACCGGCTCAGGCCGGTTTTTTTAATTTTATAAAATGTTTTTTGCAAACAGTGACTTACTGAACTATTCTGAAAATGTGGTTTAAATTGGTAGTTTGAATTTATTGTAGGGTGACTTTTTGTTCTCATTCTTTAAGAAGAAATCTAATTCGGGTGTTTTGGGTTTAGAAATCTCTGACCAAGGTTTGTCTTTGGCCGTGGCCGAAGTAAACGATGCGGGTCAGCTAATAATTACAAAGTGTTTTTCTAAGAAGTGTGGGAAGTCAGAGTACTTAGATCATATTAAATCGTGGATTTCAGAAAATAACTTGTCTGGATTTGATTGCCATGTGGTCTTATCGACCTCTCAATATCAGACCTTCCCAGTTGAAAAGCCGCAGGTCGAAGATGCAGAATTAGCGGATGCTGTTCGTTGGAAGGTGAAAGATCTACTCGATTATCCCGTTGATGACGCGGTCATGGATGTGTTCGAATTTCCTAAAGACGCGCTTAGAGGGCGGCCAGAGCAAGTGAGTGCTGTTAGCGCAAAAAAAAGCCATATTCAGTCATTAGTAAATTTGGTTGATGGCGCGGGTTTAAACTTACTCACAATAGACGTCGTAGATTTAGCGCTTAGGAATATTGCGACAAGGCTAATTGAAACCGAAAAACAGACTGCAGCTTTACTCTACCTTCGTGCTGGCAATGGCATGATTGTGCTTATAAAAAATAATGTTCTCTATTTTTCTCGCCATTTTGATTTTTCGTTGGAAGCTTTAAACGACGTTGAACAACAAGATAATGTGATTCAACATTTAGCTCTGGAAGTTCAGAGATCGTTTGACTACTTTGACAGCCAGATGGCACAAGTCCCTCCTCAACAGTTATATTTGATTGGCCCTACACCACAATTACCTTTGGCCAATATGTTGGGCGGTAGTATTTCAGCGCAAGTTAAAGTATTCGATATGTCTGTTTGCTTTGGCGAGCAGCATAAGACTACTCAAGATGATATAAATGGCTTAGTCGCCATGGGGTCAGCATTAAAGGTAGGGCCATTCTAGTGCAACAAGTGAACCTCTATACAGATGCATTTAAGCCGCTTAAAGTAAAATTACCTTTAGAGCAGATAATTGCTATTCCTATTATTATTTTAATGATTTTAGTCGGCGTATCATTCGGCTTATCTTCATACTTGAGCGATCAAGAGGAAGAACTGGCGAGCTTACAAAAGAAAAATGTAGCGATGGTTGAACGTTTGTCTATTTTAAAAGCCAAAGCTGAAAAGACGCATCAGGATGATGGCTTAATAGCAGCGAATCAGCGTTTAAATAAAATGCTTATTGCAAGACAAAATATGATATCAACTCTTGATCGTGTTGTTGTTAAAGAGGCTGAGGGTTTTTCGCATTCCTTGGTCGCACTTGCTAGGCAGAAAGAAGAAGGTTTATGGCTAAACTCAATATACTTGGGTGGAACTAATCAAAGTATGGTCCTAGAAGGTGTTACTACTAAAGCAGAGCTAGTGCCTAAATATCTACAAAAATTAAGACAAGAGTCTAGTTTTTTAGGGAAGAACTTCGCCTTGTTTGAACTAAATAAAAACGAGTTAAACAACTCAGGATTGAAGTTTACTCTAAAAGCAGAAGACTCTAATTTAAATCAAGCTGTAGATGTTCAGCCTCTGGCTCAAGAAATCGATATAGCGCAATAATCAAATGGCGAAATGTATAACTCTTTTGAGAACGTAATTAATGAAGCTTGAGCAGTGGTATAACATAAAAGATAAAGCAGCAGCACTATCCTTACGTGAAAGAAGTATCCTGCTGGCCGTAGGTATTATCGTCATTGTATTTCTTTGGGCACAGTTTTTTTATTTGAACTTTGAACAAGAGCTTAAAAAAACAAAACAAGAAATTAGTCACTTTCAGCAGAGTCAGTGGAGCCAAAAAGAAGAGTTAGCCAAGCTTATGACGAGTTTGTCACATGACCCTAATGCAGCTCTATTTAAAGAACAACGCGAAATTCAAGAAAAGCTCGAGTCATTAAAGGAGCAAATTGAGATACGTTTAAGTGATTTAATTGCGCCTGAATTAATGGCCGATGTTATGAGAGATGTACTGTCAGATTATAAAGGTTTGCGTTTGATTAGCGCAAAAAATCTTCCGGTAGCGCCACTTAAATTGACTGTTAATCAAAAAGAAGAGAAGAAAAATAAGCCAGAAGAAACACAGACTGTATTATTTTCTCATCGATTCGAAATGGAACTAACTGGTGACTATTTTCAAACCGTGGCATTTTTGAAAAGCCTTGAGAGTATGCAGGGTTTTTATTGGACTATGTTGAAATATGAAGTGGATGGGTATCCAAATGCAAATATCACACTTCAATTGAGTACCTTAAGTCTTGATGAGGATTGGATCGGTGTTTAAAACTCTATTTCACGGCTGTTCATATATTGTTTTTGTTTTAGCGAGTGCTAGCTTACTCGCCGCGACTACACTTACATTGCCGGATGGTAGCGTATTGCAAGACCCTACTAGACCTCAGCTATGGAATGTGCCCAGAGCGGCTGGCCAAGAGCAAAGAGAGGCTTCTTTTATACTGAACTACATTGTTGCCTCAGGATTGGAAAAAAGAGCCATGATTAATGGGCATAAAGTTGTTGTGGGTGATGTAGTTGCTGGTGCAAGAGTTAAGCAAATAAACTCAGACAGTGTTTATCTTGTTTATAAAGGTAAGCAGAAAGAATTACGAATGAATAAAGTTAAAGGAATTACACGGAACTAGGTTGAAGTTTTATATCAACAATTAATAGGTGTGCACTAAAGATTTAGTGGAACAATCCCGAAATACACAAAATAAGTGAGTAAAACGTGGTTTATCAACTCCATGGTGTTGGAAAAATGAAACGATACATAGCCTTGGCATCTTGTTTGTTTTTATCTGCATGCGCGCATAAAAATGCGCTTATGCAATCGCCTCAAGCGAATACTACTGAAAGTATTGATCAAATAAATAGTGAGTTAGATCAAGCCTTGGCGGTAGAAACTGTTCAGTCTTTAGATGTTATTCCTACTGATGTTATGAATGCACTAACACCTGAATTGCTGCCTCAAACAAAAGTGATGAATGAACTACGGTTTGATATTGCTGTAAAAGATGTCCCGGCCAGGGATTTCTTCGAAGAATTGGTAGCTGGTACGAATTTGAATATGCTGGTGTCGCCGGATTTAAACGGTTCCATTAGTTTGCAGTTAAAAGATGTTACTGTCGATGATGTCTTGGATATAACGCACCGCTTATACGGATATGAATATGAAAAACAAGGTCGTTTAATTCATATTTCTCCGGCTGGATTAACTACGCATATTTTTGCAATTAATCATCGAATTCTGGTAATAATTCATCTTCTTCAGGTACTCAATCTACAGGCTCAGGTACAAGAATTGTTACCAAGAATAAGAACCATTTTTGGGAATCTCTTAATCAAACACTCCAGCTTATTGTGGGCAGTACAGAAGGTCATTCAGTCATCATTACGCCGAGTACGGGAATGGCGGTTGTTCGTGCAGATGCTAAGACCTTATCATCAGTTAAAAATTATTTAGAACGTGCTGAATTAATCTTAACAAGGCAAGTCATTTTAGAGGCCAAAATTCTTGAAGTAAGTTTAAGCAAAGGTTACCAGCAAGGTATCGACTGGAGCTTTTCCGATTCGAGTAGTTCTCTCGATTCAAATGGTGACCCCAAGCGAGGTCTAGGTCTTCTGCAAACAGCTCAAAACATCACGTCAGAAGCCGGCGGTGTCTTTGCTTCAGTTATCAAACTCAATGACTTTCAAGCAACTATCAGTTTACTAGGCACGCAAGGTAACGTACAGGTACTCTCTAGTCCGCGAATTGCCACAGTCAATAATCAAAAAGCCGTGATTAAGGTGGGGAGTGATGAGTTCTATGTCACGGATATAGATTTTGAATCAAATAATGACACCAATTCAAACTCTACCAACATTGAGTTGACACCTTTCTTTTCAGGAATTGCTTTAGATGTAACACCTCAAATCAGTGAGGACGGTAAAATTATTCTTCATGTACACCCAACCATTAGCAAAGTGCAGGACCAGCAAAAAACAATTTCGGTGGCGGGTGCAGAAACTAATTTACCCTTGGCTTTATCCAGTATTCGTGAGTCAGATAGCATCATTACTGCCGAGAATGGGCAAATTGTTGTGATTGGTGGTTTGATCCAAAACACAAGCTCAGATAAAAACTCATCAGTGCCATTTTTAGGTGATCTTCCATTTATAGGTGAGCTATTTAAACAAAAAGGTGAAGCATCGGAAAAAACAGAATTAGTGATTCTCTTAAGGCCCACCTTGACGGACCAGCAAAGTATTCAGAAGGACATTCGTGGTAGTCGTGAGCGTTTTGGTCAGTTCCGAGATATTATGTCTGCTCCGACTGAAACAAGTTTTTACGAGTAGACGTGGGTATGTATGAGCAATTCTTTGGCTTGAACGAACTGCCGTTTGGTTTGACTCCAAATACCCATTTTTTTCTAAAATCAGAAACACATCAACAAGCTTTAGACATGTTGCTCTGGGCTCTCAAACACAAAGAAGGTTTTATTAAAGTAACGGGAGAGGTGGGAACAGGTAAAACTCTTCTATGCAGAAAGCTGTTAAATACTTTAGAAGACCCATTCGTGACGGCGTATTTACCTAATCCATACTTTTCGGCAGAAACGTTATATTGTCTTGTCGCAGAAGAACTTTCGGCATTTTCTGAAGAAGATACCTTAGAGGAAGGCCACGCTCAAGCTTCACATCAAGCTAAAGAGCAGCATGTTTTGGCGCTGAAAAAAATCCAGCATACTCTCGTCAAACTAGCTAAGTCTGGCAAGCAAGTGGTTTTGGTCATTGATGAAGCCCAAGCTATGCCAGAAGAAACGATTGAAGCGCTCAGACTACTGAGTAACCTAGAAACAGAGTCGGATAAACTATTACAAATTGTACTCTTTGGGCAGCCCGAATTAGATACGGTTCTCGCCAAAAAACACTTACGTCAGTTGAAACAGAGAATTACTTTTCAGCATTATCTTAAACCACTACAACGCAAAGATATCGAACACTACATTTCACATCGTATGATTTTAGCGGGCTATCAAGGTGGCCGTTTGTTTGATTCGAAGGCGATTAGTTTATTGTGTCGTGCCTCTAAAGGGATTCCGCGCTTGGTTAATATTTTGTGCCATAAAGCTTTAATGTCTGCTTTTGGTCAGGGTGAGAAGGTTATTCAATATCGACACATGTTAGCTGCTATTTCAGATACAGAAAGTGTGCGAGTCTCTTGGCGAGAGCGTTGCGCTAGCTTTTTGTTTAGTTTTAGCTTGTGCCCCTTGCTATATCTAGCATCCACATCTTCAATTTTGGGGAATGTAGCATGAGCGTGATAAACGATATGCTACGTGACCTAGATAAGCGCAAAGCCCCCGAAGCTGGGGGAAGTCAAACCACACCTAAAGAAAGTCTGATTGGGCCTCAAACATCGGTTTATCCAAAAGTTATAATAATCTTACTCACGATTCTGCTAGTAGCATTACTGGTTTATTTTTTTCTAGCAGCAAATAAGTTTGATGTACCGCTACAGCCAGACCTAGTAAAGGACTTAGTGGCTGACAATAAACTGTCAGTTAAACAGCCTTTAATCGAGCTTGTTGCTAGTGACGGGGAAGAGATAAACACGCCTATTAGGAATCATAAGATTGAACCGCAAAAAATACAGAAACAAGAAGTTCAGGCTGAAACAATTACACGAGATATTGCAGAACATAAAGCAAGCAAGCCGATAGTTCCTTCAGTAAAAGTGACCCCCAAGATAAGTTTGCTTAGTGAAAGTAAGGTGATAAAAATAAAACCTACTGACAAGGTAAAAGTACAAGAAACATTAAAAGTAAAAGAATTGGTGGTTTCTCAAGAACCAAAAAGTATGGGTGTTAAATTATCTCCGGTTGCTTTGGACCAGCAAATGGCTGAAAAAGCACTTTTACTTATGTCTCAGTACAAAGACCTTGAAGCATATCGAGAGCTTTATGCCTTTATTGGACAGCATGATGAGGATATGGAAAGTCGCACAGTTCTGGCAAGTTATCTTCTAAATGAAAACCGTATGGCGGAAGTCGGTGATGTATTACTCAATGCGCCACTTCATAAATCGCCAAAACTACGTCAGATAAAAGCACGATGGTATGTCCAGCAAGGAAAGCATAATTTGGCTCTTTATACGCTTAGTGCAGATTTACCAGCAGTCGAAAACTACCCAGAATATTATGTGCTATTGGCCGCATATTATCAGCGTTATGGTACAGCCAAAGAAGCAAAAGCAAGCTACTCAGTACTGGTTGACTACGATGAAACTGTAGCCGATTGGTGGGCAGGATTAGGCTTGGCTTCAGATAGAAACAATGAAAAAGCGAAAGCATTGTATGCCTATCAGCAGGCATTGGAGTTACCAGGATTATCTCCTGAACTTTTGAATTTTGTGAAGCCACGTTTAAATCAATTACAGGCAGCTCAAGCGAGTCTCAAATAGTTGGGTCTCGTTTAAACATTATTATTTCAACTGATCGACATCGGACACAGGTATGTCAGAACTAAACAAGAAAATACGAATAGGTGATTTGCTCATTCAGAATAATATTATTACTGAAGAGCAATTAATGACGGCGCTTGCCGAGCAAAAAAAGACAGGGCGAAAGTTGGGAAGGGCGCTTATTGAGCTGGGATTTGTCGAAGAAGACAAGCTGCTTAACTTGCTTTCGCAACAATTAAAGGTTCCCTTTGTTCAGTTGCGCCATTATCAGTTTGATCCGGAACTCATTAAAAAGCTACCTGAAACACAGGCGCGTCGATTCCGAGCAATTGTGCTTGATGAGCAACAAGGCGAATTATTGGTAGGCATGGCCGACCCCATGGATTTGATGGCTTATGATGAAATAGCCAGAGTTGTGAATCAGGCCATAAACGTGGCCGTTATCCGTGAAAGCGAGTTATTGAATACTTTGGATATGGTCTATCGTCGAACTGACGAAATTAGTAGCTTGGCGGTTGAGCTCGATAGTGAGCTTGAAGACGACGCCTTTGATCTTGCTGCGCTGACTGCAACAGGCGATGACAGTGATGCCCCTGTTGTAAAATTACTCCAATCTATTTTTGAAGATGCTATCCAAGCTAGAGCGTCTGATATTCATATCGAACCTGATGAAAGCGTCATGCGTATCAGGCAGAGAATTGATGGTGTGCTTCAAGAGCAGGTCATGAAAGAAACGCGTATCAATGCTGCCTTGGTTTTGCGTTTGAAACTTATGTCGGGCCTTAATATTTCAGAAAAACGTATTCCACAGGATGGACGTTTTAACATACGTGTAAAGGCGCGCTCAGTGGATGTGCGGCTGTCAACGATGCCAACTCAGTATGGTGAATCGGTTGTAATGCGTTTACTTGATCAGACCGATGGTATCCTGTCTCTTGAAAAGATTGGCATGCCGGCAAAAATATTAAGTCGATTTAGAGTCGCGATCTCACGTCCTCATGGTTTAGTCCTAGTTACAGGGCCGACAGGTAGCGGTAAAACGACAACACTATATAGCGCCCTATCGGAACTAAACAAACCAGAAGTTAAAATTATTACTGCTGAAGATCCGGTGGAGTATCGTTTACCGCGCATTACTCAAGTGCAGGTTAACCCAAAAGTAGGCTTAACCTTTTCTAGTGTCTTGCGAGCTTGTTTAAGGCAAGATCCTGATATCGTGCTAGTAGGCGAAATGCGAGATCAGGAAACCGCAGAAATAGGTTTACGAGCGGCAATGACTGGTCATATGGTTATGTCGACGCTTCACACCAATGATGCAATTGGCAGTGCTATGCGATTGATCGATATGGGGGCAGAGCCTTACTTGGTCGCAAGCTCTTTGCAAGGCGTTATTGCACAGCGCCTGATTCGTCGTATCTGTCAAAACTGCTCGAAAGAATACCAACCGACGACACAAGAAAGTATTTGGTTAAGCTCGATGCTTCAAAAAAACAAACATAGTACAGCTGAAGATATATCATCCTTCAAATTCAAGTATGGTTCAGGGTGTTATCAATGTAGTAATACGGGCTATAAAGGTCGAGTAGGTATTTATGAGTGGTTAGAAATGGATGACGCTTGTTTAAGCGCTTTACGTCGAGCTGATTCAGATGCATTTTCCGAGGCTGCGCATAACAATCAATATTATGAACCATTAGAAATTTGTGCCTTACATAGTGCCAGAGAAGGTATCACCTCCTTGGATGAGGTATTCAGAGTCTCGGCAACGCTAGGCGAGGCAGAAGATGACTTCGGAGATGAACTTGATTTGGAACTTGATAATTAACATGAATATTTGTCTAGCCTTATTCAATGTCATATTCATATCTGAAAGGTGTGGTGTATTTAATGGCTAAATTTCAATATCAAGGCAGGGATGCTAAAGGCGCGGCTGTAGAGGGGGTTCTTGAGGTGATGAGTACCAATATGGCTGCTTCTGAGCTTGTAAGAAAAGGCATTACGCCGATAAAAATTACTGAGCAAGAAGAAAAGACGTCAGGACTTGGTAATTTGAATATTCAGATATTCACACCAAAAGTGAATCTAGATGAACTCATTATATTTTGCCGACAAATGAATGCTCTTACGCGAGCAGGTATTCCTATTATTCGGGCCATGAAAGGCTTGGCTGATTCAACCAAGTCTGAAGTACTAAAGTTGACTTTGTATGATGTGGCTAGGCGTTTAGAATCGGGGATTAATTTAGCCTCGTCAATGCAGGCACACCCTAATATATTCTCAGAATTATTTATTAGTATGGTTCATGTCGGGGAAAATACCGGCCAACTAGAAACTGCCTTTCAACGGTTAAGTGAAAATCTTGAGTTAGAACGTGATACCCGAAAACGGATTAAGTCGGCAACGCGCTATCCAACCATGGTTATTTCTGCAATTTTTATTGCTCTTTTTATCGTGAACCTCTTTGTGATACCAAAATTCGCCAGTGTGTTTGCAAAGTTTGGTGCAGAGCTTCCTTGGCCAACGCAGGTTTTAGTAGCGACCTCTAATTTCTGTTTAGATTATTGGTGGTTAATTATTGCTGGCATTATTGCAGCGATTTTTGGGTTTAAAAAATGGGTTAAGACAGAGCAGGGCGCTTATCGATGGGATAAGAGAAAACTAAACTTTCCCATAGTTGGTGTTTTATTTGAACAAATTGCCTTATCACGTTTTACTCGAAACTTTGCGATGATGCTTTCAGCTGGTATGCCCATTACGCACGCATTAGCGATAGCAGCGGAAGCGACAGGTAATAAATATATAGGCCATCAAATTGTTGGCATGAAAATAGGTATAGAGCGCGGCGATAGTTTATTAAGAACCGCTCGTGCAACTGAAATTTTCACCCCATTGGTTTTGCAAATGATGGCGGTTGGAGAAGAAACTGGTTCCGTAGATACCCTATTAAATGAAGTGGCAGACTTTTATGATGAAGAGGCGGACTATTCCTTAAAGCGGCTTTCAGAAGCGATAGAACCAATTCTGATTGTCGCCATGGGCGGGATTGTTTTAATTCTAGCCTTAGGCGTGTTCTTACCAATTTGGGACTTAGGCCAAGCGGCAATGGGTAAGTAGTCGATATGGATAAGTGTATTGGTTGGAGCGTCTTTTGAGCCAACAAAATAGTAACTTATATAACCGAACCTTTGGTAATCGTTACTTTGTGATTGCGATTAGCGCGAGTTTAGTTTTGATTTTTATGGGGGTGCTATCAGGAAAGCTTGAACGTGAGTTTAACCAGATAGAGCAGGCTCAATTCGATTATCGAGTGACTGAACTTAAAGCTGTTGTTCGTCTAATGGAGGCAGAACTTGTGAGCCAAGGAAGCTTACATGAAGCCGATAAGTATGAAGGGGCAAACCCAATGGATTGGTTGAAGGATGATACCAGTCATTATTTAGGTGTGATGGAGTCAAACAAGGCAATTGATTACCCAGGGAATTGGTTTTTCGATGAGCAAACAAAAACAATTGCGTTTGTTCCGCAAAGGTCAGGTGATGAAGAAACGTCAGAAAATAAATATGAAAGACTGGATAAAATCTTGCGCTTTAGAGTACGTGCGCTAAGGTCAAAAGAGATAAATTCAAAATATAGCGGCTTGGCGTTAGAGCAATTACAGAAGCAAGGCGCATACTAATAATTATAGTTCGTGGGGTCTAAATAATGAAAAAATACCAAGGTTTTACCTTAATAGAGCTGGTCGTTGTTATTGCGATTTTAGGGATACTTGCAGCGTTTGCTCTGCCTAAATTTGCAGACCTTTCAGATACAGCGCAT
>CAXBKC010000036.1:0-15522 GCA_963975615.1 uncultured Oleiphilus sp. | reverse complement strand
TAGCCATGCGCAGCCAAGAACTTTCTCAAAGCTATAAAGAAAACCTAAATAAAAATGATTTTTTAACAACAGCAACCTTTCAAGATATACAAGCAGGCGGGAAAATGATTTTGAATGACGTCTCATCTACTTCAGAAATAGTCAAAAGCATGCTAGCCAGCCTTGAAGGATGAGTAAACTCGAAATCCAACTAAGCTAAACCTTAAACCTGATTATACTTTATAGATATCAATGAGCTAAGCGGTCTGATTATGTTAGTCAATGATGAATTCAAAAATGAAATAAAACGCATCTTTAATAGCAGCTTTGAAGCTGCATTTGTGGCCGATTCTGATAATACCCAATGGCAATTCAAAGAGAAATCTACACTAGATAAGTTAGATACTAATGAGTTTTACATTTTAACGATGTCATCACAGCTTTTTCGCATATTTATCTTCTTGCACTTCACTAAAAATGCTGAGGCTGAAAAATATGTCAGCAATACCTTAAACCTCACATCCGGCAAGCTAGATGACGATAAGTTCTATGACTACCTAGGTGAACTTGGTAACGCTTTTTTGGGTTCAATTAAGAGGGATATTGGTAAATACGTTCCTAGCCTTGGAATGTCGACACCCAACAGATTAGGAATAGACTGCTTAAAGTATATGATAAATCTGAAGTCCGACTTTGAAACACACTCATCAGCATCACTAAATGATAAAGCACTTTTTCATGCTAGTGTTTATTTAGTCGCAGATGAAGAATTAAAAATTCATATAGATCGCCATTCCCATGATGACGAAGTCGATTCTGGCGAACTTGAGTTATTCTAAATAAAAGCATGTGACCATATTTACATGTTTTTAAAACAGGAGCGAAAATGACAGACACAACACAAATAGTCAGCAAGGTACTTGTTCACGAATGCAATGATAAAGCTCTAGATGCATTAAAACTCGTGTGCACTGAACACAAACTTGTAGGACTTAAAGTTAGTACAGGCAACAATACTATCGGTATTAAAGATGCGTCTAATGAAATTGATGATGTCTTAAAATCCAATGTCGATTTAGGCGCTATCTTTTTAACTGAAGAACCTGACCCTAATGGCTTCACTGGCATTGACCTTTGTTTAAAGATTCATCTTACACGCCCAGAACTCCCTATATTTCTCCGTAGAGATAACAAAACTGATGGATCTGACTTACCTGAAGACATCCAAGAGGCAATTACAGGCTACTATACCACTTCCAATATCGAAGCCTTAGATGAATTAATTAAAACCTATATTTGCAGCATGTTTTATCCCGTTGAACTTGCACAAGGCATACAAGATATTTCTTTCGAGGCATTTTCAAACATAGTCAGCGATACAGAGGTCAGTTGTGAACAGCCCTATCTTGTAAAAGACCAAATCATTTACGGCGAACTTTTTAGCCTGATCCCATTAGAAAGTGAATGGTGTCGTGGTTATATGATGCTGCAAACTACCGAAAATGAAATACTAGAATTGATTCGCTCAGGAAGAACCCATATTAATTCTAGTCGGCCAGATTCACGCGATACAAATGCAGTGTTAAATGAAATTACTAACATGATCTGGGGGGGAATTAAGTCCCGTTATTTCCAAAGTGGAGAGACTCCAGGTGAAGCACATCGCACACAAGTCCCCATTATCGTAAATCACTTACAAAAGCACATATCATTTGGTTCAACAGAGCCACAGCTTTGCTTTAAGTATAATCTGAACAGTAAAGATAAAAAACATCCCACTGTTACCTTATACCAACGTTTAGTATTCAATCTGAGCTGGTCACCTGAGAAGTTCGCAGAGAGTGATAAAACAGTTGAAGATTTTGTGGATAGCGGTGAACTTGAATTATTCTAAAGACTATCTAATCTTACAAAATATATTAACAACTGAAACTAATTAATCTGTCTTAACAAAGACGACGAGGTACTAAAAAATGGCACAAATTCTTGTAGTTGATGACTCAGCAACCGTTAGAAACGAAGTAAGTTCTTTCATTAAAAGTCATGGCATGACTGTAGAAGTTGCTGTTGATGGAAAAGATGGCTTAGATAAACTAAAAAAAGACCCTAGCATTAAATTGATTATCTCAGACGTTAATATGCCTAATATGGACGGCCTAACCATGGTTGAGAAAGTTCGTGGTGAACTAGGTAACTCAACGGTAAATATCATCATGCTAACCACAGAAAGTGATCCCCGCATGAAAGAACGAGGCAAAGCAGCCGGAGTTAAAGGCTGGATAGTTAAGCCGTTCAAAGGTGACAACGTAGTAGGCAGCATTAAGAAATTAATTGGCGCTTAATACGCTAAACCATCTTAACTTTGAATCTATTTCTGATTCAAAGTTAAGAACATACCAACCGAATAAAATATATCCCACGTGTAATTACAAAGTAAAAGCATTAATCATATGTAAATACTTTACCAACAAACGCCTCATCAATTCCTGATTCGCCTTCAATGTAACCACTTGCCCCAATAACTAGATTTCCCCCAAAAGTCACAATCTGGCTTCCGAATCGCATTTCTTCTGAGGCGCCAGCAGGTTGGAATAGAAGCTCTTGATTAATTGTGTCATCCATTAGTTTATAAAAATAAACTTTCCCTGCATTTACACTAATTGGAGAGTCAAATAAGGGTGCTGAGACAAAAAGACTATCAGAGTTGGTTGTTAAGTACTTACCAAATAAAGCCCCCTCCTGACTATCATTTGCCTTAATGTAAGCACTTTCAGTCCACAAATCAGTATCCAGATTAGAATCCAAGTTAGTATCCAGATTAGAATCAAATACATATACTGCACCAGAATCTTCCAGGTTATTTTTATCCATATCTCGGTTTAAACCTTTACCGCTACCATCTTCACCAATAGAACCTACAAATAGCTTATTATTAATGATAGATACGCTACTTCCAAAGTAGTCAAATGCATCGCTGTTTGTTGGCTTTATATGCGCAATCTCTGAAAAAAGGTCGTTTTGAAAAGAGTGTTTATACACATATACAGCGCCTGAATCTTTTCGGGTATTTTTCTCAAAAGGGTTTTCTGGATCCTCATCATAACTTTGAAAGTCAGTAATAACTCTATTGCTATGATCTTCAAATGGAGAGCCAACCACAAAATATTCATCACTTGCCGCGATAGCTGAACCGAACTTATCGCCAGCACCAGGATTGTAGGCTTTTAAAGTGCCAACATAAGACCACCCAGAACTTATGTTGACTCTATAGATATAAACAGCACCTGAGTCAGGTTGGCTTGAATCATTAGCAACCCCATTATCACTATCTTCTAAAGGAGCCGCTATTAAGAGTTTGTTCTTATAAAGAAGAAGTTGACTTCCAAAACCCTTATCGAAATCACCATCACTAATAGTATTTACTTCTGGTTTTATATAAAACTTCTCAGACCAGTTATTTGATGATTCATCAAGCTCATACACGTATACAGCGCCTGAAGATGGAGCCGAATTATTTAGCTTAAAATTATCTACTTCGGCATTCATACTGTTATGGACGCCCGAAGTAATGCTGCCCTCACCTGGAGCTGAAATAACCAATCTACTTTCATCCAATGAAATGGCTGAACCAAATAAATCACCAGGTTCACTATTTGATGCCTTAATAAAGCTATGGAACACCCATGAATTGACAGTATCTTTTTGAAAAACATAGACAGCACCAGAGTCAATACTATCTTCATTTTGAATAAACTTTTCGTTTACATCACTAGTAATAAATTTATCAGCTAAAATAATTCCTTTTGCATCCGAGTCTTCTGAAGGAGTACCAATAACTAGAAAATCGTCATTAACGGCCATAACCCGTCCAAACTTATCATCTTCAGAACTTGAAATAATAGAAATTAACTCCTTTTGCTCAAAGCTGCTCAAATCCTCTCGGTCGATTTCAACAATAAATGATTGAACTACAGATAAAACCTTGTAACGATCATCGTCTTTAAACTCGTCTGAAGTTAGCTCTTTAACAGTTAAAGGGCTAATACAATCAACAAAGGTTCTAGGTACTCTTATACTGGCAGCGGCCTTTGTGGTAACTATATTCTTTCCATACTCAAGATCTAAACTAGCACTAAGTTGATCCTCATCGATCTCGCTTGAAGCTTGTACGCCACCTATAGGATAATTAACCGAAATAGATAAAGATAATACTTGAGGTGAATATCCCTCAATTAGCCTTGATTCATCATACGATAACTTATCAACTAAATCTGGGCTTAAGGTTTTTTCCAAAACAATTAAAACTGTGTCATAGCTATCGGTTTCTTCATTATAAACAGTGGTCGTATCTGAAATTGCTTTAGGAGTAATATCTGAACTGTTAACCAAGAAAGGGGCTGTAAGCAATAGTGTGGCTTTGTCATAACCGTCGGGATAATTCTCAGGTAATGACTCGACAGTGTTAGTAATATCAATTGACTCTAATAGGGTATAACTAGCGTACGGACCATTTTCAAGACAAAATGCTTCTGGCTCTTCTATATACGCCTGAGGAATACTTAATGGGTTGTCGCGACTACAAGCACTCAATAACATCACTGTCACTATACAAAGCGTCGTAATAATTTTTGACTGAATTTTAAGACCAGCGGGCATGAATAATTTCCTTGTATGCTCGGCAAATTAGATATAACTGAGATTATACGCAGTTAAACATCTGATAAGATTGATATTGAACACACTTTTCAATGAATGATTAATGCATAAAGACAATTCTTATTAATGAATAACTATAATCTCAATTATTCTGAGTAAGTTATTAAAACTTATCAGTTATTGCACCTTCGGAAGCAGAACCTACTGTTTTAGCATATTTAGCTAATACTCCACGCTTCACATGAGGTTCAGGCGCTACCCATATGCTCAAACGTTTTTGTATTTCTGCATCACTAACTTCTAAAGTAATTTGATCACTGTCGGCAATAATAATTCTGTCACCGTTTTCAATTATTGCAATTGGCCCGCCCACCATAGCTTCAGGAGTGATATGTCCGACTACAAACCCGTGACTACCACCAGAAAATCGACCATCAGTGATTAAAGCCACATCATTACCGAGTCCACGACCCATAATGGCTGATGTAGGCGAAAGCATTTCACGCATACCAGGACCACCCTTAGGACCTTCATAGCGGATAACGACCACATCCCCTGCTATTACCGTACCGTCTAAAATAGCCTCCATAGACTCCTCTTCAGAATTAAATACTCTCGCCTTACCCGTAAACTTGGTGCCCTCTTGGCCGCTTATTTTGGCAACCGCACCAGTAGGTGCCAAGTTACCGCGCAATATACGAAGATGACTGCTTGCCTTAAGTGGCTTATCGAATGGCAAAATGATGTCTTGCCCTGCTGGGTAGTCGGCTACCTCAGCCAAATTTTCGGCAATCGTTTTACCATTAACCGTTAAGCACTCACCGTATAATAAACCTTGCTCCAACAAACGCTTCATTAATGGTGCAATGCCACCTATTTCAATTAACTCAGACATTAAATACTTACCGGATGGACGTAAATCTGCCAATACCGGTACGCGTTTACCAATTTTAGTAAAATCGTCAATATTCAGATCTACATTTATAGCATCAGCCATTGCCAATAAATGCAGTACCGCATTGGTAGAACCGCCTAAAGCAATGACCACAGTAATCGCATTTTCAAACGCCTTCCGCGTCATGATGTCACTCGGCTTAACATCGTTATCAATTAACCATTGAATGGCTTGCCCTGCCCGATGACAATCGTCGCGTTTTTCAGGTGAAATTGCTTCTTGAGCAGAACTACCTGGCAAGCTCATCCCTAAAGCTTCAATTGCAGAAGCCATTGTATTGGCCGTGTACATACCACCACAGGAACCTGGCCCTGGAATAGCAGTTTTTTCTATCTCCAAGACTTCTTCTTCAGTTAAGTCGCCACGAGCATTAGCACCGACGGCCTCAAATACGGACACAATATCTGTATGATTTTTACCTGCCTGAATGGTACCGCCATAGATAAAAAGTGATGGGCGATCTAAACGAGCCATTGCCATTAAACAAGCAGGCATGTTTTTATCACAGCCACCAATTGTAATAAGCGCATCAAAACCTTGGCAGCCAACTACGGTTTCTATGGAATCTGCGATTACTTCGCGCGAGACCAATGAGTACTTCATACCTTGGTAGCCATTCGCTATACCGTCAGAAATAGTAATGGTATTGAAGATGATAGGTTTAGCATCAGCTAGATAGACACCCTTAGCGGCTTCTTCTGCTAAACCATTAATATGGATATTACATGGCGTGACTTGGCTCCAAGTAGAGGCAATACCTACCTGTGGCCGTTTAAAGTCTTCATCTTCAAAACCGACAGCACGGAGCATCGAACGTGCCGGTGCTTTTTGAATACCATCGACCAAAATGGCAGAGTATTTTCGATTGGAATTATCTCTTTTAATCATATCATCTCCGATAGCACACAGCTTGAGGGGGTTATAGGTCTTTTCTACTTACTACGAAACAAACCACGACGAGGCAATAGGTCTGGGCCGTCATATACACTTTTTAAATCTGATACTGAATACACAGCAGTCGAATCAAAATCCTTAATTAACTTGATAAGCGCAGGTACTTTGCGTCTTGTTTCGATAATAAACAGAAGTTCAACCAGATGATCTTTTCCCATATCACCATCGAAGGAAACAACTTTAACGCCCTGCTCTCGCAATTTCTCTGCCAGAATATCACGATTAAAAGATATGCATCGAATCAGTTCATTTCCTATCGCAAAATGGCTCTCAATTGAAATTCCAACATAGTTACCCACCGCAAAGCCGCTGGCATAAGCCAATGCGAGATACCATTGATCTAGGTTTGTCAGAACCTGTGCCGCGGCAATTAACCAAATAATAATTTCGAAGAAACCAATAAAGGATGCCAGTAATTTGTGGCCTCGAAAAACCACAATGGTACGAAATGTTCCAAGAGAAACGTCAGCCACTCTGGCAAAAAATATTAATGGCACTAATAAATATGGATAGTCGACTAAGATCTCAATAATGCCTACTCCTTGCTAATTCTGATTAAATCTATCTGATAGATGCTTGGTCACAACTCATCGCTTAGGCTTCAAGCTGAACGCTTTTTTGATCTCGTAAGTGATTGATTTACACCTTAACATACGATAGCGTCGCAATGCGTTTCAAGTCACTATTATCGCTTGCAGTATTACTAAAACCAACATCAGACTAGAATGACGCTTACTTAAGTTGAAATTATCGCTCCCTGAGCCTGTCGAAGGGCGTTTCAATTTCCACTAACTCACGTTTCTTGCGCGTTTCGACGAGCTCAACGAACGTAATATTTTGAGTTTTAATGTGTTACCTATAAGCCAATTTTTACCACAAGTATCAGACTGCCTATCAAATAATAGCAATCTTGTGCTCCAAGCAGAGCCAGGTGCGGGAAAATCAACTGCCCTACCGCTAAGCCTGATCGATGCTCATTGGCTAGGCGATAAAAAGATTATCATGCTAGAACCTCGTCGAGTAGCCGCGAAATCTATCGCTTATTATTTGGCCAAGCAATTAGGGGAAAAGGTTGGCGAACGAATTGGCTATCAAGTTAAAAATGATCGAAAGATCTCACAGAATACTGTTTTGGAGATCGTCACCGAGGGCATTCTAACCAGACGACTCCAAAGTGACCCGGAACTAAACGACATTGGGCTTATCATTTTTGACGAGTTTCATGAGCGGACGATTCATTCGGATTTGGCCTTAATGTTAGCCTTAGAAATCCAACAGACGATTCGTGAAGATTTAAAGTTACTTGTCATGTCAGCCACCATCGATACCAATGCCATATCTAAGTATTTGGATAAAGCCCCTATCATCAAGTGCCCAGGCCGCGCTTACCCAGTTAGTGTCGATTATGTTTCTAGTAGAGATTATCAAACTAATAGCCACCTCAGCTCTAAGGTAATAAATACTTTAAAATCAGTTTTATCCACTGATAAAAAAGGCGACACGCTGGTTTTCCTGCCAGGCCAAGCCGGTATTAAAAGATGTTTATCTGAAGCAAAAAACACATTTCACGATAACCAGAATTTAATTTTTCTTCCGCTTTATGGTGGACTATCCATCGACCAACAAGAGCAAGCTTTACAAGTTGATCCTTCAGGTAAGCGACGTGTCATTTTCACCACCAACATTGCAGAAACCAGTTTAACGATACAAGGTGTAAGCTGCGTCATAGATAGTGGCTTGGAGAAAGTGTCAGTATATGACCCCTTAAGCTGCATGACTCGCTTAGAAACCTCTTACATATCGAAAGCCTCAGCAGAGCAACGCAAAGGTAGAGCCGGACGGTTACAGGCAGGAACATGCATTCGCTTATGGAGTGAATCTAAGCAACATTCACTAAAAGACTTTCAAGATGAAGAAGTTTTATCGGCAGACTTGGCAAACTTAATACTCGACCTACTCGCTTGGGGTTTAACTGATTACCAGACAATAAACTGGCTTACGCCTCCCCCACTGGCTCATTTTGAATCTGCCAAACAACTACTAAGCTCCTTAGGTCTAGTAAATGGCCAAGGCAAAATTACTCCCTTAGGATCTAAAGCTTCTAAGCTTGGTTTGCATCCACGTTTGGCGGCAATGCTATTACAAGCAAAAAACCCTTTAAAACAAGGCATAGCCTGTGAACTAGCAGCGCTACTGTCTGAAAATGAAATCTTTTTCAACAGACGTAGCGTCGACATTGTAGAGCGTTTGATTGCCCTACAAGACTACAAAACAGATAAAAAATCAGCCTTACGATCTTGGCCCTTAAAAGCTCCGATAGTCGAACAGGTTTTAAGTACAGCAAGATCTCTAAAAAACAGTTTAAACATCCCGACTAAGTCTTCTGCTTATTCGCTGACTGACTTACAAGAAAATGTAGGCAAACTTCTGTTACTCGCATACCCAGACCGTCTTGCAAAAAGCCGTTCCGAAAATGGAGGGCGATACCAACTGGCTAATGGTAAAGGCGTGCAGCTATTCGATGACGACCCGCTGCTTGGTTCAGACTGGCTAGTCATTAGCGACTGCAATGCACAAAAAAAAGAAGGCACCATTTTCAGTGCAAGCGCCATAACGCTTGACGATATACATGAAACAATCGGTCACTTAGTTGAAGAAAGTGACGAGTATCGGCTTGATGATAAGAAGCAAAAGATTATTGGCCGAAGACTGTCTAGCTATCAATCCATCACCCTTAGATCACAAGCCTTAACGACTATTCCTGCCGAAGAATTCCAAAAACACCTAACTAGTCTTCTTAAATCAGAAGGTCTAAAAATACTCAATTGGACAGAAAAATGTGAACAGTGGTTAGCCAGAGCTACCTGGTTAGGTGAAGTGATGGATACATTTCCAACACTCACGCTTAACTCACTAATCCAAAACACCGATCAATGGTTACTCCCTTACCTTTCAAATATAAGCAGTTTAGGGCAACTTAAACAGATCAATGTATTCGAGCTTCTCAAGTCTTCATTAACATGGGACGAACAACAACTGTTAGAAAATGGGGCGCCTTTGGTTTATGTCACACCTAGCGACAAAAACATCCCCATAATTTACGATAAGGATCAGGGGCCTACCGTATCGGTAAGACTTCAAGAGATGTTTGGTGAAATTGAATCACCAAAAATAGGCGGTAATTCTGTGGCGTTGCGGTTCGAGCTTTTATCACCAGCACAAAGACCTATTCAAACCACTAGCGATCTAGCTAATTTTTGGAAGACCTCTTATTTTGAGGTTGCTAAAGATATGCGAGGTAAATACCCGAGACATCGTTGGCCAGAACAGCCTTTGTTAGAAAAACCAGGGCATTCAATGAAACATCGACGCCGTTAGAATATTAAGGTTTAAAGCTAGAAAAATTGCATATTAGAAAATAACTAGCAGCAACATACTAATTGCCTTCAATTAATATGTTGCTCCATCACTCAATTAAGTTTAATTCTATTTATTAAAAAACTTCTTAACCGATGTACTTAACTCATCAGCAAGATCCTCAAAACGACCCGATAAATCTTCCCATGCATCTTCAGCAGAATCAGCGATTTCTTTGAGGTGTGATTTAGCCGTTTCGAGTTTCTTTTCTAGTTTTTCAATATGCTCATGCGCTTCAATTTTCTTATCTGCAACTTTGCCTTTAGTTTGAGCTTTAAATTGATTTATTTTTGCAACCTGCTCATCAATTTTTGCCTGACCTTTTTCTACGTATGCGTCTTTCTTACTCATATTGATGATGCTCCTTTACTGGTGGTGTTACGAGCTATGATCATACGACCAATTAATGATTGTGTCAGTAAACATTTGATAGCAAACTTCAAGTAATTCAAATGAAACACCAGCTTAGTTTTTAGCGCATGAATTTATAGGGAAATTAAATGAGCAATATTTTTCATTATGCTTTTAAAGTTAACGATCTCAAGAGTACAAGGGATTTTTATATCGACATACTAGGCTGTAAAGAAGGCAGGTCTACTGATAGTTGGGTCGATTTTGACTTATTTGGGAACCAACTATCTGCTCATGTCGGGAATGTAGAACAAGTATTAGACTATTGTGGAAATGTCGATGGCGTGTCTGTTCCCATTCCGCACTTTGGTTGCCTGATTAGTTCAAGTCGATTTACAGAACTGGCAGACAAGCTTGAACAGGCAAACATCGAGTTTATTGTAAAACCCCAAGTTCGATACAAAGGAAAAAGTGGTCAGCAACAAACAATGTTTGTGCTCGACTATAGTGGAAACGCCTTAGAATTTAAGTCATTTGAAGATGATAGTGAGTTGTTTGAATAGATTATAAATGTAAAAGGAGTCAAACCTATTTTTCATATTAATTCGAATATTCACAGAAAACAGATCTGACACCCTTTTTTAATTCCCTCGTCTACGGATTTTTTAGCATATTATAAATGAGTAAAGAGTCATAACAGCAAACGCTGCTATGAGCTGACAATTACTATAGCTACTGCCAAGCAGCTATAATTGCTGTACCAATTTGCTGCTGCTCTTCATTTGTTAAGTTTATATCTCCTGCTGAAGGAGCAACAAAACTCGCCATCGCATTAATTAAAATATCAACTGATTGCTGATCTAAATAATTATCACCATTTCTAATAAAATCTAATTTTGATTGATCGGATAAAAACCAATCTTGTATTAGAACTTGAGTATCACTACCTAAGACACTAATTTCCAAATCATTCTGATCCTGAGAAAACCACAGATTATTAATTGATTGGTTATCAATTAATTCTAAAGTATCAGTTTCATTAATATTAGCTTTTTGATTTACAATAGTATCTGCGCCATTCCCAACTGAAACTCGATAGATATCATTTCCTTCCCCCCCTATTAATATATCATCACCTTCACCACCGTCTAGGTAGTCATTTCCAGACCCACCGACCAGCGTATCATCGCCTTGTGAACCAATTAAGGTATCGTGACTCCCAGAGCCATTGATAATATTTGAAGGTCCCGAAGAGGAAGCATTAACCTCAACTATCACGGTCGCGTTCGAGCTCCCACCGTTACTATCGTTAACAGCATAACTAAGTGTGTCAACACCTGTAAAATTAGTATCTGGAGTATAGGCTAAGGAACCATCGGCATTGATCACAACGGAACCGTTAGATGCAGATGCTGAAATTACCGTTAAGTTATCGCCATCGATATCACTGTCATTTGCCAAAACATCAATCGTTATTGAAGTATCTTCAGTGGTTGAAACTGAATCATCTATCGCAACTGGGGCGTCATTTTCCGAATTGACAGTTACCGATACCGTTGACGTGGCTGTTCCTCCATTACCATCATTCACTTCATAGCTAATGATATCTGAACCGTTGAAGTCGGTATTTGGTGTGTAGTTCAAGGTGCCATCAGCATTGATCGTGACCGAACCATTTAATGCTGAAGCACTATCGATCGTTAAGCTATCACCATCAACGTCGACATCATTCGCAAGCACATCTATTGTGACAGAATTATCCTCAAGTAATGTCAATGAATCTGCTGTCAGACTCGGTATGTCATTAGTATTATTTACCGTTAAAGCAAAATTAGTGGAAATAGATGTTTGCCCATCATTGGCAGTAACTGTTATTTGAAACAAGCCAGTTTCATCATTAGAAGGAGTACCTGTGAAGCTATTTCCATCAAAAATGAGCCATGAAGGCAATGCATTCCCATCCGCCATGGTCGCTATGTAAGTAAGGGCGTCACCATCCATATCCTGAAATGCATCAAGTGGTATGGTTATACTAAAAAAATCATCTTCATTCGTCTGATAATCATTAATCCCATTCAATATCGTTGGAGATGAGTTGATACCAGAAATATCTATATCAACCCAACCACTATCTGTTAAAAAACCATCCGTAACGGTATAACGAAAATTTGGTATCCCGTCAAAACCAGGTAGCAAAGTAAAATAGACAGTCTTTGAAGATGAATCAATGCTTACTGTACCTCCATAAACTTCGTCAACGGAGATAATATCTAGCTCATCTGAATCAATATCGACATCATTATTGAGTAATTCTGCAAAAGAAATGCTTACGCTTGGTGAATTGATAACTATGAAGTCGTCATTTACCACAGGTGTATGGTTTTCTTGATATGGTACTACCATTGTTTCTATGGTTTGATCATTCCATTGGGTACCATCTGCAAACTGAATGCTCGTGAAACCCCAATTACTATTAGGATCAAAATAATATGTATCTGTTATCGAGTCTTCTGACCCAACAATATGGATAGCCAGCTCGATACCTTTGCGAACTAAATATATATCTTCAGGGCTTATCCCTTCTTTAAAAGCCAGAACATCTTGACCACCCTGCTCTCTTGAAGCCGCATACAAAGAATCCTGGCCATCACCTCGACCAAAGTAGATAACATTTCCTCCAGATCTTGAGTCAATATGATCATTTCCTAACCCACCATCAAAAGCATCGTTTCCAAGTCCACCATCAAGAACATCATTTCCATGGCCGCCATTTAGTATATCGTTTCCAGCATCACCGCTTAAAAAATCATCCCCAGAACCACCATATAATGTATCACGACCCGTACCTCCAAAAATAACATCTCGACCACCCGATCCGGTAATATCATCCTGACCGACGCCCCCATCTATGCGATCAATATTCAACAACTCTATTGCTGCGAAATTCAACATATTATTATAATTATCGCCTAAAATAACATTCATACCTAAGCCACCATTAATAGTATGGAGCCCATCTACCTGCACCCGATTGTTGATCACGAAAGCGTCGTCATTATCGGTACCGTTTGCAATACCCGTTGCAATGCTGGAAGAAAAGTCTGAAATAATAGTTTGCTCTGGCTCAGTCGGTTCACCATCGGGGGCTGCAACCATGCTCCACATATCAAATCGATCCCAAACCGTACCCCCTTCAAAATGAATTTCTGAAATCGCGAATGCATCTCTACTATTCTGTGAGTTCAACGTGATTGAGTCGTTCGATGAATAATGAACAATAATATCCGAGCCAGCTTGTTCAAGCGTGACATCAGAAACAGAGACTGACTCATCAAATTTAAGAATATCTACATCGTTATCACTAACATGGAGCACACCATTACTATCTACATATAGTTCAGTCTGTGCTCGCCCTTCAGAACGCCTGATAATATCTATTCCATCGCCTTTCGAAAAGAAATAGGTATCACTATCGGCACCTCCATCTAATATATCATCGCCACCATTACCATATAAATAATCGTAGCCGTCACCACCTTCAAGCAGATCATTACCATGGTATTGTTTGTCAAGTTCGGTATAAAGAAGCTGTTGTTGGGTTAGATAAATACTCGCATCATTCCCTCTATCGCCGATTAAGGTATCATCACCCTCCCCACCATAAAGCACATCATCTCCCATTCCTCCATCTATAAAATCATTACCTCCACCACCCAAGACTGTATCATTATTACTTTCACCTTCATGCGCAACACTCTCAAATGCGACGCCTCCCATATCTCTCAAGAAGTCATTATTAAAAACATCGTAGTTTGCCCAATGGCTGTAATAGCCAGGCTCTGGTAACGGTGTTATGGGTAAATAATACTGCACAGTGACTTGCGAGCCATCAGCAAAAATTACATCGCGACCAGAATTTCCAACAACAACATCATCGCCAGTACCCGCTAATAACAAATTGTAACCAGAGGCAGCGCCCCCTGATATAGTATCGTTTCCACGACCAGAACTGATTAAATCACCAAAATCCGTGTCTATATTATCGCCGCCATATATAATATCGTCACCATAAAATTCATAGCGTGCAGCAGACCAATCATCAACTTTTACAATAGTATTAGGCTCTAGATAGTTGAATCGAAATTCTCCTGAATGAACTCGATAAGTAACGGAATAACCATCACTAAAAATAACGTCTTCACCACTGCCGCCATCCAAAACATCATTATCATAAGCCCAGTCGGTATCATCTATAAAACCTGCATGAACTCCTTGAATAAAGTCATCTCCCCCTCGCCCATAAATATAATCATTACCAACACCACCAGTTAAAATATCACTATAAAAATTCGTTGGATGTTTATCATTAGAATCCCTCCCGAACACAACATTCGCAATCGATGTAGGCGTCTCATTATCACTGCCTAAATTTAAGCCTGTATAATAAAAGCTTAAATCATCGCGAGTGGCCGATGTTATTGGATAGAATTCTTCGGCATCGAAAATCACTGTATATTCGTAATAAGGCCCTCCGTTAGGGAGGCCTGATTCACCAAGCAACGAAACGCCATCACCCGTCAATTGATTAAAGTTTATTGCGCTATATTGCTCAGGCAGCTCCCATTCATTGCCGAAATACGCCAAACCATCAGGCACTCTGAATACCTGTCCGGGTAAACTAGCCTCTGACAACGCATCTTCCGGCGCATTGTGTTCACCCACTAATAAGCCAAAATTATTGGTCTCTTTATCAAAACTATCGATATATATCGTGCCCGTCCCGCCTGAACCGTCTAATACTTTGATCAACAAACTACCATCATTACCGATTAAGTAGCTATTGCCAGTACCATCTACATAGTGATTATCACTTCCATCTACAGCTGTAATTGAGGTGATTAATTTGTTGTTTATATTTAAATAATTATTTCCACTAGTATCGTGAATGAAGTCATTCCCATCACCGCTATTGTAGTAATAGGTATCGTCACCCTCTCCACCATAAAGGTAATCATTGTCTTCATCGCCATGAAGATGGTCATTACCTTTTCCGCCATAAAGATAGTCGGTTTCTGTTCCTCCGTGGAGGGTGTCGTTGTTAGCGTTGCCTTCTATGTGGTCTCGGCCTGCGCTGCCGTTTATTGTGTCAATACCATTACCACCATATAGATGATCATCGCCTTCTTCACCGACAAGCGATCTTCCTTCAT
>CAXBKC010000035.1:0-15556 GCA_963975615.1 uncultured Oleiphilus sp. | reverse complement strand
GCCAAAATAACGGCAGTCACACTATATATAAGTCATTGATAAATAGTGCTTAATATTTTTTTTTGAGTGGGCTCAATTTATGCATAACTCAATAAAACCTTAAAAAGGTTGTTAGAAATTTGCTATGTAGGATGAAATTATGAAGTTAGCCAAGTTTTCCAATTTTATAGGTGTCTTTGCCGGTGTTCTTTTTTTAGTGCTCGCGGTGGGTATCTCTGCAGATGAACCGATGGCGTTTATTAATTTGCCTGGTTTATTGATTGTCTTAGGGGGAACGATGACGGCCATGTTGGTCAGTTTTCCACTTAAAGAAGTGCTTGCTGCTTTAAAGCAGGGGCGGGTTGTTACTGAATCCTTGAATCGTGATTTCTCACGCGAAACCAAACAGATCTTGCACTTCTCCACACTCTGGTTTCGTAATCAGTATGCGATGATAGATAGAGACTTGGAGCGTTTGGACAATCCCTTCCTAAAGAAAGGCTTGCAGATGGTCAGAGATAAGCAGTCTAGTGATGATGTCATGTCATTACTTAACTGGAGTATCTCCCAAATAAGAGCAAAAGAGTCTGCAGTGATTAATATCTTCCGTTCAATGGCAACCTTCGCGCCTGCATTTGGCATGGTGGGCTCATTGGTTGGTTTGGTAAACATGTTACAGACGATTGAGTCTGGCAATCTCAGTGCGGTTTCCTCTGATATGGGAATTGCATTGGTCACGACATTTTATGGCTTGCTCTTGGCTAACTTGGTGTTCAAGCCCATTGCGACAAAACTAGAGCAGCGTCGACATTTAAAAATTATTCAGTTAACGATGATGGCCGAAGGCATTGCACTGATTCAGCAGCAAAGAACACCTTCTGCTATTCGAGATGTCTTGCTTAGTTTTATGGTGGAGCAAGAACAAACACCGGTTCAAAATTTAAATAAACCAGTGATGGCTAAGTACAGTGTTTAACCTTGTTTATTGCTTAAGTTTTTATCGGAATTGGAGTTAGGGTATGGCGAGTCGTCCTTCCATGAGTGTGCATACTTTAGTTCTAGAGTCTGAGTCGATAAACGATGAAAACTGGATGACTAGCTATATTGATGTTTTTGTTTTGATGACGAGCATCTTTGTGGTTTTATTTATGATGAACAAGCCAGAGCACCAAAGTAAAGAACCTGTTGCTGCAAAGCTTGCTGAAGTTGTTGAGCCAATCATTACTGTGTCAGATGAAAATATTTTTGATTTAGTGCAACCCAATTATGCCTGGGTAGAAAAGATTAAAAGTACTATTCGTGATAATGAACTTAATTCTCATGTGTCATTTATTGAGAATAATGAATTTTCGGAATTAGAGATTCGATCTCAAGTATTATTTAGCTCTGGTGAAGCGACTTTAGCTCGCTCAGGAGAGTCATTGCTTGAAAAACTAGTACCTGCTTTATTGGCAACCGATGGTTTAATTTTTATTGAAGGCCATACCGATAATCAACCCATTCAATCAGAATCTTTTGCTTCAAATTGGGAGCTTGCCTCGGCTCGTGCAACAGAAGTTTTACAGTTTTTTGAGGTAGAAGGTATTTCAAAAGGAAAACTTCGCGCGGTTAGCTATGGAGATACAAAGCCTCTTGTGGCGAATGATAGTGGAGAGAATAGACAGAAAAACCGCCGAGTGAGCATCCTACTGCAAAGCCCAAATCACTAGTTTTTTATATATTTCGAAGAATACTTCAAACAAAAAAATACCCGTCAATTTGACGGGTATAAGATTCAACTGTTAGGGGGTTAAGACTAACAGTGTTGTCTAAAACTTAATATTAAGCAGTAGCTTCTTCAACTTTAGCAGTTGCGCTCTTAACAGCTTTAGTTGCTGTAGTTTTAGCGGCAGTTGCTTTTTTCTTAGCAGTTGCAGTTGTTTTCTTAACAGCTGATTTTGCTTTAGTTGCAGTAGTTTCGTCTTTTTCGATCTTAGCAATAAGGTCTGCACTGTAATCAGCAACTAGCTTATTAATTTCACGTGCTTTGCTATATGCAATGTCAGCTACTTCGTCGTGCTTAGCTTTAACTGTGTCTAGCTTGTATAGTCTTTCAATGTATTCGAAAGATGCTGCAGCGATTGCTTTATGCTGCTCTTCAACAGTTGAGATAGCTTTTGCAATGATGTCTTGAACTTGTTCTTGATAAGTTTTGATAGTACCCATGATAATTTCCTTTTGTGTTCTAGAGTTAATGAATCAAAACTGGATAAACTCAGGCTTCTTTTGATTCACTATATGTTGAAGTCGAGAGACACAATACCCGTTTAAATTAGAGTATTCATACTAAGCTTTTATTCATTTTCACTTTTTTTAGAATATGAACAAAATTTCACCATTTAAACAGTATCCAACTAGGGACAAGAACCTGAGAGCGATCTTCACGGATCCAGGCATTGCCATCTTGTGGTACGAGGTAATATGTAGGGCCTACTTCTGGCACAACTTTAATTTCTTTTAAAATGCCGTTTACCCGATACTCATAAAATGTTTCTGTTGCTTCACGACGAATCGTTATTTCAGGCTCAACAGGGAGTGTTGCTTCCTGCGCCAATGCTGATTGAGAAAAAAATAATGAGCTAGAAAGCAGGGTCAAGATAATTAAATAAGCACGCATAGCAATTCCTTGTTTAGTGTTGGACCGAATTTCCTTACTATATCACCCTAATTTTTAGCTTCCTACTTATGCAGTGCATGACATTAATAACAATGGGTGATCAAGGCTTATGACAACAGAGACTCTAACTTCATCAGAGGGCTTCATTTCTGCACCGACCATCTTAGTGGATGGATCATCCTACTTGTTTCGTGCTTTCCACGGTTTACCGCCGCTGGTGAATTCTAAAGGTCATCCTACTGGCGCGATAAAGGGGGTGATTAGTATGTTGAAGCGTATACCTCAAGATTACCCAGGCTCGAATGTTATTGTTATTTTTGATGCCAAAGGGAAAAATTTTCGCCATGATCTATTTCCCGAATATAAGGCGAATCGCCCGCCCATGCCAGATGACTTACGCTGCCAGATTGAGCCGATTCATAGAATCATAAAGGCGATGGGCTTTCCACTACTTATTATTCCAGATGTTGAAGCTGATGATGTAATTGGCGTGTTAGCGAATGAAGCGACGCATAACAAGCAGGATGTCATTGTCTCAACTGGCGATAAGGATATGGCTCAGCTAGTTAGCGATCATGTGACTTTGGTTAATACCATGACCGATAGCAAAATGGATATTGCTGGCGTGCAAGAAAAGTTTGGTGTCCGTCCAGATCAAATCATCGATTATTTAGCCTTAATTGGCGACACCGTTGATAATATTCCTGGTGTGCCGAAGTGTGGCCCGAAAACAGCGGTTAAATGGTTGGCTCAGTATGAAAGCCTTGAAGGCGTTATCAAACATGCTGATGAAATCAAAGGCAAGGTAGGGGAATATCTTCGAGAGAGTATTCCTTTTTTGCCTTTATCCTATGAATTAGCCACTATCAAAACAGATATAGAGCTACCGCAAAAATTACACGAAATTGAGCATGATGCAGAAGATAGTGCAGAGCTGGTAGCTTTATTTAAAGAGTACGAGTTCCGTTCTTGGGTCACCGCAATCGAAAAAGATGGTGCTTTTACCCGTGATCATTCTATTAAGAAAGTGTCAGAAAATTCTGAAGTTGCAGAGCAAGTTGCCACCATTGAGCCGGATTTAGATTATCAGACCATACTCACAGAAGCAGACTTTAACTTATGGCTTGATAAACTCAAGGCATCAAGCTTGTTTGCGTTTGATACTGAAACCACTAGTTTAAAATATATGGAAGCTGAAATCGTTGGTGTTTCTTTTGCTGTCGAAGAAGGCTGTGCAGCTTATGTACCTGTCGCTCATGATTATTTAGATGCGCCCGAGCAGCTCGATAGATTGTGGGTCTTGGCGCAGCTAAAACCTATTTTAGAAAATGATGCGATTAAAAAAGTAGGCCAAAATTTAAAGTACGATAAAAATGTACTATTTAATCATGGGATTGATTTACGCGGCATTGAACACGACACCATGATCGAATCCTATGTCTTGAATTCCACCTCTAATCGCCATGATATGGACACTTTGGCAGGCGTTCATTTAGGAAAGGAAACCATACACTTTGAAGATATCGCTGGCAAAGGAGCAAAGCAGCTAACCTTCAACCAAGTGGCAGTTGAAGTGGCTGCGCCTTATGCCGCTGAGGATGCAGATATCACGCTTCGCTTGCATCATGCTTTATATCCTAAGCTTGAAGCGCTACCCGGTTTGCTTCGAGTGTATCGGGAAATAGATCTGCCTTTAGTGCCGTTAATTTCAAAAATAGAGCGCACCGGAGCCATGGTCGATGCCCACTTACTCGGCCAGCAAAGCCAAGACTTAGCCAAGCGCATTATTGAGCTAGAAAGAGAAGCTTATGACTTAGCTGGCGAAGAATTTAACCTTAGCTCTCCAAAACAGTTGCAGGTAATCTTCTTTGAAAAACTGGGTTTGCCGGTAATTAAGAAAACCCCGAAAGGCCAGCCTTCTACTGCAGAACCTATCTTACAAGAGCTGGCGCTAGACTATCCCTTGCCGAAAGTGATTTTAGAGCATAGAAGTCTCGCCAAACTAAAAACCACCTATACCGATAAGTTACCATTATTGATTAATCCTTCAACTGGGCGAATTCATACGTCTTATCATCAAGCCGTGACTGCAACGGGGCGTTTATCATCGAGTGATCCTAACTTGCAGAACATTCCGATTCGAAGTGAAGAGGGGCGACGCATTCGTCAGGCATTTGTCGCACCGAAAGGCTACAAGTTAATCGCAGCCGATTACTCTCAGATTGAACTACGCATCATGGCGCACTTATCTCAGGATAAAGGCTTATTGACCGCTTTTTCAAAAGGCGAAGATGTGCATAAAGCGACTGCTGCAGAAGTTTTTGACGTTAGTTTGGATGAAGTTACAAGCGACCAGCGTCGTAAAGCTAAAGCAATTAACTTTGGCCTGATATACGGCATGTCGGCCTTTGGCTTAGCGAAACAAATTAAAGTCGCCCGTCATGAAGCACAGCAATATATTGAACGTTATTTTGAACGTTACCCAGGTGTGCTTTCTTATATGGATAGAATACGTGCTCAAGCACATGAAGATGGTTTTGTTGAAACGGTATTTGGTCGTCGTCTTTATCTACCCGAAATTAATGCCGGTAATAAAATGCTTCAACAAGCCGCTGAGCGAACTGCGATCAATGCGCCGATGCAGGGAACTGCCGCGGATATTATCAAAAAGGCGATGTTAGCCGTCGATGAAGCTTTGCTCGCAACAGATATCGATGCCCGCATGATTATGCAAGTACACGATGAATTGGTGGTCGAAGTGGCAGGCGCACAAGTAGACGAAGTAAAGGCCTTGTTGATAGATAAGATGATGTCTGCTGCTAAGCTTGATGTGCCTTTATTAGTTGAAGCCGAAGTTGGCGATAATTGGGATGAAGCGCATTAATGGCGGAGAGAAAAACGATGTCTGAAGTCGACCGTTTAATCAATACTTTGTTGTCGCCGTCCTTAGAGCGAAAAACGTATGGCTCGATGGCTGACTGGTTCGAAAGCTTCAATCAGCAAACGCGAGGCTTCTCTCAGCCGATTGATCGAGCGATGTTAGGCGGACGACTGAGCCTAAATGTCGGCTTTGCCTTTGCTTCTGCTTATCAGTCAGCTATTGAAGCGCTGTTTAAACCACAAGATATCCTCTTGTCATCATTTTGTGTCACAGAAGAGCAGGGCAATCATCCTCGCGCCATAGGGACTCGCTTATTTGAAGATGCTGGCAAATTATACCTCTCAGGCCATAAGAAGTTCGTGTCAGGTGCCAATGATTCACAACAGCTTTATATCGCCTGTCGAGATGAACGTGAAGGCAAGGGTATAGATGCGCAGGGTCGACCGATTATTAAGATGGTCGCTACTAAGGCAAAAAGTAAGGGCCTTGAAATACAAGCTATGCCGGCCTTGGGCTTTGTGCCAGAGGTGAGTCATGGAAAGGTTAAGCTGAACAACGTGCAGATTACAGAAGAGCAGATATGTCGAGGCGATGGCTATTTAAACTACGTCAAAGCCTTTCGAAGCTATGAAGATCTTCATGTCTTGGCAGCCATCACAGCTTATCGATTAGCTGAAGCGATTGAGGGTAAGTGGCCAATAGATATAGTGGAAGCCCATATCTCGCTAATCCTCGCAATACGCTCTTTAAGTGAAATGGACTTGAATAAACCGGCCGCACATATCGCTTTAGCGGCATGTCGTTCCCAACTGGATGTTCTTATTTTGAATACGAATAGTTTATTTGAACAACATAGCTCACAAGCCTATGCTTTATGGGAACGCGATAAAATACTCCTGAGTATAGCGAAAACAGCTCATCAAAAAAGAACTCAGGGTGCCTGGAATAAGTTTACAGATATCGAAATGTAGTGATTTCACATTGGCAGAAATTAAAAAGCCAGATCTAAAGATCTGGCTTTTTAATTTAAACGATAGAAGGTTGAAATTAGAAAGCAACGTTCAAACGAACTAAGCCTGGTATGCCGACTAAGTCGCTATTGCTGAAGATAAAAGGAACAATGTCTAAGTTGAGACGTTCGTTGTATAACCAACGGCCACCAACTGCAATGGTATTGTCTCTATTATCAGCGGTGGTAATCAAGGCTTCCGCACCCACAGAGAATAAACCAGCTTCTGTTTCAATTATCCCAACATAAGCACCTAGATCTAGTTCTAGGAATGTATCGTCAAGAATATCACCATCGGTGTAGACTATTTTGGGTGATGCTGTGAAAAGTCCAGCATCTGCTTTAATTGTGGCTGAAATACCTAGTTTTAGGTTTGTTTGTTTTGCATCACCACCGCCAGCTACATCAATTTTAGTATGACCTAAACCTGCCAATAAAGACCAATAGATAGGAGTCTTTTTGGTGCCATCAGAATTCTCCCTTGGTAGGCCCCATTTTAATAAAGCTGAGTTTTCATCATAGGTATTTAAACCGCTATTAAGAATTAATTCTCCACCTGATAAACCTAAGCGAATACCGCCACCAGATTTTCTGCCTTCATCCAAACCGGGAACTCCAAAATCTCCCGAGCCAGTATGTAGGTCAACGGAAGCTTGGCCTGCACCTGCGACCGTGCCATGCTCTAAAAAGAAGCCACGAGTAGGTTCTTGGTAGGTTTTTTTAGGAGTAACTTGCTCTGCAAGTAGTGTTGTTGAAATTGAACAGATTGATGCAATTGATAATGGAAGAAGTGTTTTTCTCATTATAGAGAGATAAAAAGACATATTATTTCCTTATTTATTAACAAATTTAAGCCCGATACCTGCTGGTTCCATACGGACAATTTCTAATTTTAGAATGGGGCCTTCTACATCCATTCCCTGTATTTGACCTTCTACTATGGTGCCAATATCAGGAACTTCAATATCCTCTGTCAAAAGAAAAATACCACTATCCGATATATCTCGTGTTTGCACGATAACACTACCAATACTTGGGTGATGAACTTTCACTTGAACCTTCATTGGTGTTCGTTGGTCATGGCGTTGATTTTTATTGTTTGGATTCATTCGATATGCATCAAAGTCTGGCGCTAAAGCGTATTCATACAAAAGGCGCGTTAATGGGAAGTTGGTATCGCTAGTCTATTTATAAAAAAAGGTGTTGTCAGCTTTTTCGGTCGATAAACGTCGAAAAAATACTCTTTTTTACTTAATGGTAAATAAAAAACCTATGTTTATATATCAGTCTATTCGCTTAATTTCTATGATTTATTAATAGATTACAAGATAGACAATTCAGGCGAATGACGTAGAATATTCCTGCTTTAAAGGTGCTCGAATTTAACCGAATCAGCAGTAGTCGTATTAATATCATTTTTGAATATTACAAAACAGGACCCCTTGGATGAAATTACACAGCGTTGAGAAGATTGGCGGCACCTCAATGAATAATTATGCGGCTATTCGTGACAATATCATCAAGAGACCGCGTCGAAAGGATACCCTTTATCAGCGTATTTTTGTGGTATCTGCTTACGGTGGCATTACTGATGGCTTGTTAGAGCATAAAAAGTCAAGTGAGCCGGGCATCTATGCTCTTTTTGCAAATAGTCTGAATAACGACAGCTGGCGTACAAAGCTACAAGCCCTGAAGGCTGATATGTTTGCAATTAATGCCCGTTTATTTGGTGAAGGTGAAATGCTGACCGAGGCCAATCTATTTATTGGCGAGCGTCTGGACGATGCGGAACAGTGCCTGCTTGATCTTCAGCGTTTGTGCCAGCATGGTCATTTTGAGTTAAGCGCTCATTTGGCAACGGTACGTGAAATGTTGGCCAGTATTGGGGAAGCACATAGCGCCTGGAACACAGCCAAACTATTACAGCGCGATGGTTTTAATGCCTGCTTTGTTGATTTAACAGCCTGGCGTTGCGACAAGCAAACTTCTTTGGATGAACGAATTCTGGATGCCTTTCAGGAGTTAGATCCGAGTGAGCAAATTCCCATTGCAACGGGTTATGCGCATAGTGATGAAGGTCTCATGTCTACCTTTGATCGTGGCTATAGTGAAATGACCTTTAGTCGTGTGGCTGTTCTGACCAAAGCAAAAGAGGCCGTAATTCATAAAGAATTTCACTTAAGTACAGCAGACCCTAGGATAGTTGGAGAACAAAACTCTATTGCGATAGGGCGTACAAACTATGATGTAGCAGACCAGTTAGCAAACTTAGGGATGGAAGCTATTCATCCTAAGGCAGCTAAAGGTTTACGTTGTAATAACATTACCCTGAGCGTGCGAAATACCTTCGAGCCTGATCATCCGGGTACCTTAATTACTGGTGATTATGTTAGTGATTCGCCACGGGTAGAAATCATCGCAGGGTGCAAGGGTATATACGCTTTAGAAGTCTTTGATCAAGGTATGACAGCGAATGTGGATTACTATGACCTGCAGCTGATTACCCTGATTCGCCGCTTTAAAGGTCATGTTGTTTCGAAGGATTTGAATGCGAATACTATTACCCATTACCTATCGACTAACCTTAAAACGATTAAGCGTTTGGTCACTGAAATAAAAAAGAAATTTCCAGAAGCAGAAATTAATCAGTCGAAAGTGGCTATTGTCTCCGCTATTGGTAGCAATATGAAAGTGCCCGGTATTTTAGCGCAAACAGTCGGAGCCTTAGCCGAACAGAATATTAGTGTTTTGGCGATGCATCAAACGATGCGTCAAGTAGATATGCAATTTGTGATCAATGAAGATGATTATGACTTGGCAGTTAAGAGCTTGCACCGGTGCTTAGTCGAAATCCATAAGCATGGTCGTGCAGTGACCTGGGTAAATGAATAAGGTAAAGAATATGCATACGGATAATGGTTTTTCTGCAGCGACACGCGTGCTGTTTATATTTGCAGCATTTGTTGTGGTCGTTGCAGGGATTCGTGCGGCTGAGTCGATAATGGTGACGTTTTTACTTTCTGGTTTTTTTGCAATTATTTGTGCGCCACCTTTTCTGCTGATGCAGCGAAAAGGTTTACCTGCTTGGCTTTCTTTAATTTTTGTTGTTTTATTTATCAGCCTTTTCCAGCTGATATTTCTCTCGATCATTACAACCTCATTAAACGCTTTCTCAAAAGATTTGCCTGTTTATCAAGAAAGTTTTAGAGGTTTGCTAGGCGGTGTCGTTGGTCAGTTAAATGCATGGGGTGTCGATATTCCACGAGACAAATTAATGCAACACTTTGATCCATCGACCATGTTTAAGCTTGCTGTTGATACGCTAGGTAATTTAGGCGGAGTTTTATCAAATTCTTTTCTAATTATTCTGACCGTTATATTTATGCTATTTGAAGGGGTATCTTTGCCTGCAAAGCTCCACAAAGCATTTGGTGATAAAAGCGATCATATGCACCATATCGAGCGATTTTTAGATAATGTAAAGCAATATATGACGATCAAAGTCGTGGTTAGCTTAGCCACTGGTTTAATGATATATGTTTGGCTTTGGGTGCTGGGTGTTGATTACCCATTATTGTGGGCCTTGATCGCATTCTTATTTAATTTTATACCGAATATTGGTTCTATCATTGCGGCAGTACCGGCCATGCTACTAGCCTTAGTTCAGCTTGGGCCTTTTTATATGCTGTTTGCAGGCTTAGGTTACTTAATTGCCAACTTATTGATGGGCAATGTCATTGAACCGCGTTATATGGGAAAGGGATTGGGCCTGTCGACATTGGTAGTGTTTTTGTCTTTAGTTTTTTGGGGATGGGTATTGGGGCCGATAGGTATGTTGTTGTCAGTGCCTTTAACGATGATGCTCAAAATTGCTTTTGAAAGTAGTGCTGATACTAAATGGTTAGCAGTTCTTATGGGGCCCGATATTGAGCCCACGGCGACTGACGGTAAGGTTAATAAAAAGAAGAACACAAAAAAGAAGAGTTAAAAACCTTCTGCAAATGGATCATCTTCTGAAGCTTGTTCACTGACTGAGCCTTTTTGTAATTTTAACAAGGCCTTTTCTCTGTCTTTACTATATGTTTCGGCCTTGTCTACTTTCTCACTATAAAGCTCTAGCCAAGTACGAGAACCAGGAAGCATATGTGCGATGTCATACATGCCTGATCTTAGGGTCTCAAGGAATGTCTGATGGCCGCGTTCTTGGTCAAGAATAATCTGTTGCAGAGACTGGTTACTGCTATTTGCCACTTTTTCTTTTAGTACTAAAAGGTCATTTCGAGAGCTTTTTGTCACCTTCTTCATCGCTTCGATTGTGTTCTCGAGCTCTGTCACTTTGGTTTGAAGCGCAATCACGGCTTCACTATCTCCGACTTCGTCCTTGGTAAAAATAGATACCACAAGAAAGGTAGCTGAGACTGAAACGGCAACAATAAGAAAAAGCGCCATACTAATCAGTACAATTTTATTGGTACCTACTTTATCTTCAAGCGCAGTAATTCGTTGTTCTTCTGTAAGGGGCTCGTGCTCAGTACTGTCTTCTTTGTTCGCCATGATAAGTCCAATTACTTATACCTAGATAGTTAAATGCAATAGATTAACTTAAGAAAATAAATAGGTGTGTGATGAATTTACAACACTGTTTATCAACAATATTGCTTATAAGCTCAGTCTAGTATAAAAAGTGTGCAATGGTAGCTGGGGAATTATAAAAAAATGTAAAACATTACCCTCATTTTTAGTTTCCAAACTAAGGCTTAGCCTTGTTTGTTCAATTAACTTGTTAACTTATGATATTTAGCCATTAACTGTTCTTCAGTTTCAATATGTTCTGGGTTGTGCGGAATACAGTCCACAGGACATACTTCGACGCATTGTGGCTCATCATAATGACCTATACATTCCGTGCACTTGCTAGGATCAATGATATAGATTTCATCGCCGGGAGAAATGGCTTCATTCGGGCATTCTGGTTCACAAACATCGCAATTGATGCATTCATCAGTAATCATTAACGCCATAAAAATACCTCATAAATGGTTGTTATTTCTGGGTGTTTGCTAAATGAACTTGTTTTAGTGCATCAACAATTTTAGGGTGTACAAAACTTGATACATCCCCACCGAGAGATGAAATTTCTCTAATAAGCGAGGATGATAAGTAGGATAGGTGTGTTTCTGGTGTCAGAAACATAGTTTCTGCCTGGGGGGCTAGTTGTCTATTCATATCTGCAAGCTGGAATTCATACTCAAAATCTGCAACTGCACGAACCCCCCTCAATATGACATTGGCATTATGTTTATTTATAAAGTCGGCAAGTAGGATGTCAAAGCCAATCACCTCAATGTTTGATAAGTGAGCAAGTACTTGCTTAGCAAGATTAACTCTAATGTCTAATTCAAATAAAGGTTTCTTTTTAGGGCTTGCAGCAACAGCAATGATGACCTTGTCGAAAATTTTAGCAGCGCGCTCAACGATATTAGTATGGCCGTTTGTAATCGGATCGAATGTACCAGGGTATATAACAATATTCATCTTATGGAGAGCCCTGCATTTCATAGTTAGGATAGGCTAATGCTTGATTAGCCGAGAGGGCTTGAATATTAACCAATATTTAAGCGGGTGGCTAGTTGCGATGGCGCTTGTCCATTCTTAAGTCTTATGAATAGTGGCCGTGGCTAATTTATTTTTGGGGTATATCGAAGGATATACCCCAAAAAACGTTGCTTGGTTTAACGAAGGAACATACCAAATAATGCTTTGTGTATAGCTGTTCCAAAAGGAGGATAAGCAAACTTTGTACTATTAAAGTGATTTTTGCAGAATACAGACTTGGCATGGGAGAAGGTTAAAAAGCCTTGCTGCCCGTGATAACTGCCCATACCAGACTCGCCAATTCCACCAAAATGGAGATCTTCTTGTGCGAAGTGTGAAATAGTATCATTGATACAGACTCCACCAGCTCGCACTTGGTCTAAGACATAATCTTGTTCTTTTTTGTCTGCCCCAAAATAATAAAGTGCTAATGGAGAAGGGCGGTCATTAATAAAGTCTAAAGCGTCATCTAGTGATTCTGTTGCAATGATTGGCAAAATTGGGCCAAACAGCTCTTCTTGCATAACAAGCATGTCCTCGGTTGCATTCAATACCAAGTGAACCGCCATCTTACGCGTGCCGCTTTGTAGGTCTTCATCAGCATGATTGCATTCAATAATGGTCGCACCTTTTTCACGGGCATCATCAAGGTAAGACTGCAGGCGTGCATACTGGCGCTTATCAACAATACTGGTAAAGTCTTTGTTACGCTTAAGCGTTGGATACATTTCAGCAAAAAAATGTTGAAAACGATCGACAAAGTGCTCGACCCGATTACTAGGGCAAAGTATATAATCTGGTGCAATACACGTTTGGCCAGCATTAAATGCTTTGCCAAAAACAATAGGCTGAATTGCTTCATCCATATCGGCTTTTTCAGAAATAATAGTAGGGGACTTACCACCTAACTCTAATGTTACCGGTGTTAAGTTTTCTGCTGCTGCGCGCATTACATGCCGTCCAACGTTGGTTGAACCAGTAAATAAAAGGTGATTCCATGGAATAGTCGAAAACTCTGCCGCGACAGAGGCGTCACCGTTGATGATGCAGACTAAATCTTGTGGAAAAGTATCTTGGATGAGTTGCTCAATTAAAGCTGATGTTGCCGGGGTAAATTCAGACATTTTGATCATAGCGCGATTGCCTGCTGCTAAGGCTGCTACTAGCGGTCCCATGGAAAGCCCGACGGTGTAGTTCCAAGGAGAAATAATACCGATGATTCCAAGTGGCTGATATTGTACAAAACCAGTAGCGGGTTGGAATAGAATTGATATTTTTTTCTTATCATTCTGCATCCACTTTTTGAGATGCTTCAGGTTGTAGTCAATTGAATGAACGGTTGTCATTAACTCAGCAAGTTTAGTTTCTTCTTCTGATCTGTTTGAGAAATCTTTAGAAATTGTTGTAATGATGTTTTTTTGGTTGTCCATTAACATATTACGTAATTTTTTTAGATTGGCTGTTCGTTCTTGAAGTGAGGGCATTGGGTTTTTTCGAAATGCCGCTTTCTGTTCAGAGAAAACGTGTTTCATTTGTTGTATTTGTTTGTTGCTTTCAGTGATTTCGATGATTTTAGCGGCCATGTTGTGCTCCGAAATTAATTATGTGGTTATTATTCGAACCTGAGAATGCGAGGTAAAAAACTTTGATAAGACATTATAATTTATCTTTTTAGAGTATATACTCTAAAAAGATAATATAACAAGCAAATTTCATGACCAGCAGTCATATTTTTAATGGCGGTATTTGGTTTATTTTTTGACAAAAAGAAGAAGTTGCTAAATAAATGAAAACAAAAGACAAAATAGTATTAACCAGTCTTGAGCTATTTAATACAAACGGTGAACGTAATGTTTCAACCAATCATATTGCGGCGCATATGGGAATGTCTCCTGGAAACCTGTACTACCATTTCAGAAACAAAAGCGACATTATTTATGAGATTTTTAAAAATTATGAATTGCTGGTAGATAGTTACTTGCACGTACCGTCAGATAGGCCGATCCATATACACGATCTAATCTCTTACTTGGATGCAGTTTTCAACGGTTTGTGGGCATATCGTTTTATTCACCGTGATCTAGAACACTTATTGTCTAGCGATGAGCGTTTAAGGGATGATTACCGTCATTTTACCTTACGTTGCTTGGAAGGAATCCAGAGAATTATTTTAGCGATGGAAAAAAGTGCTATTTATCGTCCGATGGCAGAGCAGCAGCGTAAATCTAAAGCGTTAAATACATGGTTAATTGTTACCAATTGGATGACCTATTTGAAAAGTATTCATGTTAGTGAAAATGCAGAAGAGGCGCTAAGTCGTAAAAGTATTCAACACGGTGTGTATTTGGTTCTAGATTATGTAATTCCTTACTTATACGAAGATAAGCGTGAACTTGCGCTTGAATTACAAGAAAAGTATCGCTTTGACGGCATTGCGCCAAAGCCCGAATTAAGTAAGGCGAGTTAATTAATCCGCTTATTCTTCTATGTCGCTTTGGTTTTCTTCTGACAGTTCTTGCATCCGTTCATTGATAAGCCCTGTTAATGAACGTCTGCATTCTTTTATGCCGGTCTTCTTTAAGCTAGAAAATAGAATGACATCGACAAGATTATCATGCTCTTTAAGTTCTTTTTTCACTTGTAATGCGGCCTGTTTACCTGGCCCATAATTTAACTTGTCACTTTTGGTCAACAAAATCAGAGTCGGTAACGATCTATTATTTGACCACTCCAGTAGCATCTTGTCGAATTGGGTGAGCAATCTTCGTATATCCACAATAAGTACTAAGCAGGCTAAACTTTCTCGATTACGAAGGTAGTCATCAAGATGTTTTCCCCACTCGGCCTTGAGGTCTAAAGATACTTTGGCAAAGCCATAGCCGGGTAAATCAACGAAACGAACGCCTGGTTCACTGAGCCCAAAAAAGTTGAGTAGCTGTGTTCGTCCAGGTGTTTTACTGGTTCGAGCTAGTTTCTTGTTTTCAGTAATCGAATTGATCGCGGAAGACTTACCGGCATTTGAACGGCCTGCAAAGGCAATTTCAATACCTCTATCTGGTGGGCAGTTTGAGAGTTTAGAACCGCTTTGAGAAAACTGGGCAGAGGTAAAGTCTATATTTACACGGTTTTGTGAAGGGTAGCTGTCATTACTCTGACTGCTTTTCTCCGTGGATTTTTCTTGCTGTGGACTAGGCGATTGTCCGAAAGGTGTTTGGCTCATAAGTTGTCTATAATAAGTTAGGCTTGCAAGGGCAAAGAGCGAGAATTTAAGTTACTCGCTAAGTAAGGGTTTTATCACTAATGGCTTAGTGTATAATAGCCCAAAATTTTTTGCCTGATCTTTCTGAAAGAATACTGCTATTCTAATGTTATTGGCAGAAGAAGGACGATCAAGTATTGATTGCAAAATAACTAATTTTGATGAGAGAGCGACATA
>CAXBKC010000034.1:0-15963 GCA_963975615.1 uncultured Oleiphilus sp. | reverse complement strand
CGCTAAGTTGTTCTGCCAGGCATTTAAAGAAAATGTTGAATCATATTGGCCTGATAAGTACGAAAGATCAGCTCAACTAACCAAATTACGAAATGCATGGGATCAGGAACAGAGTCGAAAAAGTAGAAAAACTCAGTCTTTATCAATTCAACTAGATGGTGAAGTTAAAAAGCAATTCTCTGAATTTGTGAAATTTCACAAACTTACCCAAGCAAAGTTCATTGAAGAGTTGCTGTTTCACTACAATACACCTAATGGTGAAACTGACTTATTCAAAACCGCAGATACACGCCGCCAAGACTCTCTTGATAAAGAGAAGCTTGAAGCTGAAATTAGCGCTTTAAAAGCCAAATTAATAGATAAAGATAAGGAAATCGAGCGGCTAAAATCGAAAGTTAAAAAGCTCACTAAATCAACCAACTCTTCTAAAAGTGGGAAATCGGATATTCAGGAGGTAATTAAAAAGGCTTTTGAAGAGCATGTTCAAGGCAAGATTAAGTCATAAAGTTTCAGTACTCTTTATGGTAGGAACGCTGCTGGTTTTTCGGTAACATAAACTTACTTATAAAAACTTTTTATAGCCCATTTTAGGATATTAAATGAACCCGCAGCTACCTCTTGCCATGTTTACGTCTAGTGATGGTAAAACTCGTCTTCAAATTCGTATGCAAGACGGCTCGCTTTGGTTAACGCAAAAACAAATTGCAGATCTATTTGAGCGTTCCACTCCAACAATTAACGAACATCTTAAAAATATTTATGATGAAGGCGAATTGGAACCTGATTCAACTATTAGGAAATTCCGAATAGTTGCCCTAGAAGGCACAAGGGAAGTGGAAAGGCTGCTAGATCATTACAATTTAGAGGCGGTACTTTCTGTTGGTTACAGAGTTCGTTCATCACGCGGTACACAGTTTAGGCAGTGGGCTAATCAAGTACTAAAAGAGTTTTTAATTAAAGGGTTCGCTATGGATGACGAACGCCTTAAAAATCCTGATAAAGATCTGAGTTCAGACTACTTTGATGAATTACTTGAACGCATTCGCGATATACGTGCTTCAGAGCGTAGATTTTATCAAAAAATCACTGATATTTACGCTACCGCAAGTGACTACAATAAAAATGCTCCTGAAAGTCAAAGCTTCTTCGCCACTGTTCAAAATAAGCTTCATTGGGCAATTCATGGACATACTGCTGCTGAGCTAGTTAAAGAACGTGCAAATAGCGAGCTACCGAATATGGGCCTCAAGTCCTGGGGCGGTGAACGAGTTACTAAAAAAGATGTATCGGTAGCTAAAAACTATTTAACGCAAGAAGAGTTGAGTGAGTTAAACCAAATTGTCACAATGTACTTAGACTTTGCTGACTTACAAGCTAAGAAAAAAGTTCCTATGACAATGGCTCAATGGGCGACTAAGCTGGATGCATTTTTAGAGTTTAATGATCAAAATGTATTAACTAACGCAGGAAAAATTTCCCACAAGGTAGCACAGCAACTTGCTGAAAGTGAATACGAGAAATTTGTCGAAATACGCAGGGTTGAGCTGACAAACGAAGTCAGTGATTTTGATGAGTTAGTTAATAAAGAAAAGCAGTTAACTCAGAAAAAATAGTTCACCAAAGTACTTTAAATTACAGTGGTGAGTAAATTGGTGAGTGCCACTCTATATTCCAATAGTAAATATCACTAACTATTTAATTTATAATTACTTGTTGTAAATAAAAAATATTCAGATCCAGAATATTGAATAACGACTACTTCTGATAATGAAAAGCCCGGTATGTCCGGGCTTCATAGTTCTCTAGGCTAAAAAGTAAGTGTTGTTAGTACTTAGTTATATTTTTTATTACTGACATGAAGTTACCGCAATCGCCACTTCGCCTTTGCCATCATTACTCAGGTTGGCTTGGTTGATCACTAGGTCTTCGCTACAGTCCGTCATTACTTTAAAGGACAAGTTGGCTTCACCACCGAAGACAGTGGAGACCCGAATCTCGTCACCTTCTACTGGCGCATTGCCATTGCCGTTGTAAAAGTAGCTTTTTCCTAGGCTACCGGTAGCATTCTCAGCCCCCACGGTACCACCATTAGCTGTGCCACTAGACATATCGCCATAGACGAAGTGAATATCACCTTCGACTGGCGTGCCATTTACCCCTATCCAGACTTGCATGCTCACACTATTGCTGCTGCCAAAATGCGGGACTGCTTCCCATTCATAAATTGTCCATGAAAAAGGACCAGCTGATAGAGTGCCACTATACATATTACCGCCTGCATTGAGGTTGAGATCGCGCCAGAACGGTGCCAATATGTTATTTGGCGCCGTAGCATCCGGCAGGTTTTGATTATTAAAACTGCTAAATTGGCCGCTGTTGAACCCCGCTTCTAGCGTACCATTGACCGACATAAGGGTTTGCGTATAAGTTTGGCCATTATAGGTATAGGGCGGAACATTAAATGCGTATCCGCCATCATCGCAATCGTTGTTACAGGTTAGTGGCAGTGGTGCAAAAAATCCTGAAAGTGGAACATACCCAAAAAGCAATCCACCGTTATCCAACGCGACTTCGATACCACCGGAATCAAGCTCGCCAGTCCAAGATAAGCTATTGCTATTGGCATCATAAGCCCAGGCTGACGTTGTTACGCCACTGACCACAGATTCCATTGCTGTGCCTGCCACATAGCTGCTACCTGCTGGCACGACGTCCGTAACGGTAATAGGACCGTCTAGTTGGCCATTCGTTACTTTTAGCTGATAGCTTAAGATGTCACCGCTAGCAGCCGTTTCGCGGTCGACTGTTTTGCTAAATAACTCAGCATTACTAGCTTTTGACGCAAATACCGCTAATGGCATATGTAAATCTGGGCTGCTATTTCCGTTGCTGTCTAATTTTAGACTGCCAAACTGCCAACCACCTGCTGAGCTATAATTGTGGGCGGTGATGGTTATGGTGGCACTTTCGCCAGCTTTTAGCTTCAGATTATGCTTTTTGCTTTTTGCTTGCGGTGAAACTGCTACCTCAAGTTCAAAACCACTACCATTAGCAGTAACATTCCAATGTCCTGTATGCTTGGTTTTATTGGTAACCACGCGAGTCCACGAACAGGTGCCAACACAATTACTGTCCATCATGCTTGGTAAGTTCAACGACTTGGGATCGCCGCCAAGTGCGGGGTTAGCGGCAAGGAAATTGGCGACGGTTTCACTCATGACTAAGCCAACTTCGTCGGCTGCACTAAGCTCTATCCTGCCGGCACCTAAGTCAAAGGCATCGGTCGGCGTAGCGCCATCTTCTTTGAAAGTATTGGCGGTTACCGCAGACATCATCATTGCTGACTTGATTTCAGTCGGGGTCCAGTCTGGGTGTGCGGCCGCCATAAGGGCACCGGCGCCGGCGTTGTGAGGACTAGACATTGAGGTACCGCTGATAATTTGATATTCAGGAGCAGGCGCCTGACCATTGGCTTCAGCACCCATAATATCTACGCCAGGGGCAGTGATGTCAGGTTTCAGGACATTGAATGCTAGTTGTGGTCCACGTGAACTAAAGTCGGCCATAATATCGCCGTTTTCTGGGTCTAAGTTAAAGCCAGAGGGGGTAATGGTAGCCATGGTCTCGGTATTACTAGCGAGCCAATCGCGTAAAGCGATACCGGCTGTGTCACCAATATGGATGGCAGGTAAAAAGTGTCCGTCAGCGACAGTACTTTCGCCCTGACCTAAGTTGGCTAAGACATAGCCGCCTGCACCACCGGCTAATACGTTCTGTCCCTTAGCAGTACGGGCAATAGTACCGCGGTCACAGACCACGATTTCGCCGTTAAATGTGCCAGCGGGGAAAGGAGTTAAGCATTGACCTGTTGGATCAAATGCCGTGGTATTAGCATGCATAATAGGCGCTGGGCCATAACCTGCGCTAAAACTGGAACCACTAATATCAGCGAGTGCTGAACTGTCACTGCTCAAATTTACGAGGTTATTGGATATTTTTCGGTTGTGGGTGGATGCTGCCGTAGTCGATACCCATGGGCCCAAGTGAGCGACAGTACTTGCCGCAGGACCTGAATTTCCCGCGGACGCAGCAACATATATTCCTGCTTCCACAGCGGCTAGAAAACCTAACTCAACTGTATCATTATAGGGATCGCCGCCACCGGAAATAGAGTAGTTCAATGCCGCGATACCATTGGGTAGGTTACTTGCATCAATGATAACTTGGTTGATTGCAGCTACCAGTGCAGATCCAGGACAACCATCGTCACAGACATCATAGGCAATAATATTAGCGTGTGGTGCTACCCCTGAAATATTGAAGCTTGCCGATGTCGTAGGTGCTATTAAGGTTGCGCCATTGACAACATTACCGGCCGCAGTTGAAGCGGTGTGACTGCCATGGCCATCGTTATCTTCTGGCACGGTACCATCTGAAGCAACAAAATCCCATGCGCCAATCAGCTTATCATTACAAAAACTTGCATCAACCGTAGCACAATAGCTACCGGGTAAATAAACGCCGGTACCAAGTGGGTTGGTGTGATCGTAGCCGTCACCACCAATGTCGGCAAAGGAAGGGTGATCGCTATTAATGCCAGTATCTAATACCGCCACCACCATAGCTTCACCTTTAGGCCCATCACTATTTGAATTCCAGATATGTTCAGCGCCTATCCACTGTGGCCCAACATCGGTCAACAGCTGCTCAAACCTTTCCTTTTGTACGCTTAAAACCCCATCCATAGCAGAGAGCATTTTTGCTTCTTCGGCGCTCAGTTCTAGAGCGAACCCATTGATTGCATGCTGATATTCATATTTAGGTGCTAAGTTTCTATTAAGTTTCCCCCCGGCCTCTTTGAGTACTCTTTGTTGTTTGTTCTTGAGGTGTTGTTGATATTTTTTTGCCTTCTTGCTTTTTGCATCTAATTTTTTTTTCCCGTTTGCATTCGCGCTAGTGGCCTCAAAACCCTCTATGCCGCCTTCATATACAGCAATTGCTGGTTCAACTAGTTGAATGATATAGGTATTTCCAGTTGTATTGTTAGCGCTAAAAGCTATTTGCGTTGGTTGTATTGTTGATATCTGCAGTTCGTCAGCTGCCATTGCCGTCATACTTGTGAATAGCGCTGATGTCATTAACACCAGGGCATTTTTATTAGCCGTTCTCATTTGCTTACTCCGTCTTTAAACTTTAATTCGAATTAAACGATGACTAATACTTCATATAACTATGAACAAAGCTGACAAAGTCTGTAGTTTGACAAACAATGTGATTCTGAAAGTGCCTCGCACCAGTTATTTTAGTCCTGATTGCTTTTTCCTACGAGTCCTTTATTTATAAATTCGTTAATATTCACTCAGTTTCAGAACCTCACTGAAGTGAATATTTTGAATGTAAGTATCTCTATTGTTGTAAGCGGGCTTTGTGTGGCTTAAAAGTCCACGAAGGAGATAAGTTTAGCCTAGACCAGTAATTAAAACTTTCAAGCTTTGTTAGTCTAGTTATTAATTATTTAATCGTGCATGCTGCGTCTGCTTTTCTCTGATAAATTAATCATGATGGCATAGTAAAGGTGTATATTGCTTGCTATAACAGACTCAAGTTTGAGTTAAGTCGCTATATTTAATTAGGATGCCTTCATATGATCACACTATCCGCAGAGCAATGCCGCATTATTGGTGTCATGCTGGAAAAAGAAACCACCACTCCAGAGCAATATCCACTTTCAATCAACGGTATAACCACAGCGTGTAATCAAAAAAGTAATCGCGAGCCAGTAATGTCGCTTAGTGAAGCCGACGTGCAAAATAGCGTTGACGAACTAGTGAAAATGAATTTATTAATGATAGACCACACAGCCTCGGGCCGAGTCAGTAAATATATTCATCGCTTTTGTGATACTGAATTTGGCAATTTAAAATTTACGGCTCAGCAACGAGCTATTATTTGTCTTTTATTGCTCAGAGGGCCACAAACGCCGGGTGAGTTAAGAACCCGCAGTAACCGCCTTGCTGACTTTGCCGATGTTAATGAAGTTGAAAAGGCTTTAAGCCAATTACACGACTTAAATAATTTAACACTGGTCAAAAAGCTCGAACGTGAACCCGGTAAGCGTGAATCTCGTTATGTGCAGTTATTTTCAGATCTTGATGAAAGCTATTTAGTGGAGTCTAGTGCTAATCAGTCAGAAGCCACGCCCTTAGAAACCAATACTTCGACAAGCACTATGTCGGAAAGTAACAAGCAACTAGCGCAGCGAGTCACAGTATTAGAGCAACAAGTTATTGCATTGACCAGGCAAATAGCTTGTTTAACTGAACTGCTTGAAGATAAATGATGATTGCTGTGTAAACTAGTATAGTGAATGCTTTACATTATTTGAGATCAGGTAAACTTAACTAGTATAAAAAGGGAAATTCCTGGTATCATATGCAATAAAAATTACTCCTGCGATTCATGAATCAACCAATAAAAATAATTGACTTATTTTCAGGCCCCGGCGGTCTTGGAGAAGGTTTTTCTGCATTGAAAGATACTGAAGGTAATTCACCTTTCAAAATTGCCATTTCAATAGAGAAAGAAAAGAGTGCTCATAGAACACTTAAATTACGCGCTTTTTTCCGACAATTTAATGGAAATGCCCCTAAAGAATATTATGATTTTCTTAAAGGGCTTCTCGGTAAAACCCCTGAAGAACAACTATATAAAATCCCCAAATTTACAGCTCAAGTTAATGCCGCTGATGAGGAAGCTCAAAACTTGGAATTAGGTAGAGACAATCGAATTATTAATAAAAAAATCACTGAGGTTATTGGTGATGAAGAATGTATTTTAATTGGCGGTCCACCCTGCCAAGCTTACTCTTTAGCAGGAAATAGAAGTAATAAAAACTACGATCCTACGTTAGATCCTAGAAACTTTCTCTATAAAGAATACTTAAAGATTATTGCTCAGTTTCAACCAACTATTTTTGTAATGGAAAATGTTAAGGGCATGCTTTCCGCTAAAGTAAATGGTGAATCCATTTACGAAACTATTTTTTCAGATTTGCATAATCCGTGTAAATCTGTAAAAAATAAACCTAACCAAAATAGACAACAGCACAATTATAAAATTCTATCATTGACTGTACCTGTATCGGATAGTAAAAAATTCAACCCAAAAGATTTTGTAGTTTATAGTGAACTTCACGGTATACCTCAAAGAAGGCATAGAGTAATACTTTTGGGGATAAGGGAAGATATCTATTCTAAAGTAACTGCCGTTTGTCTCCCTAAAAGTGAGCAACCAATAACAGTAATGGATGTACTTTCTGATTTACCAAAGTTAAGAAGTGGTTTATCAAAAATTGAAAATAGCGATGATAATTGGGCCAATAATATTAAAAATGATGCTAGGGACACAATAAAGTCGTTAAAAATAAACAAACAAGAAGAAATTGCACATGAGGTTGGAATAACCTCCAAAGCTATTGTTGCACCACACGATAAACAAGGAAAAGTTTTTTCTTTAGAACGAACATCAAATATTTCAAACAAAGAATTGAGAGATTGGTTTTACGATAAAAACTTGGGTAAATATATAACTAATCACGAAACCAGAGGTCATTTAACCTCTGATTTACAACGTTATTTATTTTGTAGTATCTGGGGGGCTGTGAGTAAAAAATCAAATTGGACTGTACGTACTCCTAAATCAAAAGATTATCCCGAGTACTTAATACCTAATCACAAAAACTTTAAAAGTGGCAAGTTTGCAGATAGATTCAGAGTCCAACCTTGGGATCTACCTGCTACAACAATCACTTGTCATATATCTAAAGATGGCCATTACTATATTCATCCAGACCCGCTCCAATGTAGAAGCCTGACGGTGAGGGAAGCGGCTAGAATTCAAACATTTCCAGACAATTATTTTTTCGTCGGCAATCGGACTGAACAATATGTGCAAGTTGGTAATGCGGTACCGCCATTGTTAGCCAATAAAATAGCTGACAATGTATTTAAAATACTGAGTTAAATTGTATATTTTTTAAATATTGATAACGTAAATTCACTCGTCATCATATTTTTTACTTCTTTGCAGTTTTTTATAGAATCCCAAAGTTCTACTTTCTTAGAATACTCATTGTAGTCTTCACTGGTTGAATATTTTTTAATCAAGTCATTCATAAGTAACATAAGAACTTTAAGGTATTCATATAAATCTTGTTCGAAGCCTTCTTCTTTCCAAACCTTATCCAAATTGAAGTTTTTCCCAGACGGTGAAGCATCAGTATATATATACAAAACGGATAACACATATGGGATCACTGCAGCCCTTAATTGACCTAATGAATTTTTCCCTTGACCATATATTTTTTCCATTTGTCTAAATAAGATGACTTTTGCTATTAGCTTTTCGTAAAAAAATCTATCTATATTAATGGCTTTTTCTCCATTTTCTTCTGGATCTATTACTTCAATGAAATGTCTAAAAATTTTTTCACCACCTTTTTTCACTAGGTGTGGAGAAGTCCCCCAAGCAGAATAATACTTTGCCAGTTCCATATTTGTAAAACGTCGATCTTTTGGAAATTCATTTTTTAAACGATTACCATTCGAACCAGCATGCCTGACTTTTGTTAAAAATTCGCCTTTAGCTCGTTCAAAAAACCATTTTGAGCCACATGGTGTGATTACACTATCACTAATAGTTTTTAACTTTCTTAGTTGGGGACTTTTTGATCGTAAATCGACGTTAGATACTCTTGATTGAGTGTTTGAAAATTTACTAATATTTGATATTAATTCATCTAAATCACTCTCATTAACATCCTTAGCAATATTAATTTTTGCCATCACCTTAACTTTGCTAATATCTAATCCTTCCTTTTGGGAAAAGTAAATAGATGCTGTTGTTTGCCCACCATTTACTATCTGAAAATCAGTTAGTGAATCCAAAAATAATGTCTTTTTATAAGATGTAATAGTTGCACTGGTTGCTGTAACTGTTAAACCATTATTGAATGCGATAAATTGTTCAGGTCTGTCGCGGATAGTTTCCTTGATACCTCTATTTACTCCTTTAAATTGTAAAAATGAGCGAACGTTTTTTTCAAGTAAACGGCTACTATATCTCTTATATAACCCTGCTATTATCTCAGCATCTAAAACACACAAATATGATTCAAAGTTCTTTTCATCAGCGGCTTGAATTACTTCAATCTTTTTATTTAGATCTCTACTAAAATTTATTGTTAATGGCTCCCTATTACCTCTAGACTCAATTACGTTAGCAAGAAAATTGAGATCTATAACCTTACGGAGGATTAATATTTCTTTTTTTATTGTTTCATTATTTTTTTCATATTTTACTTTTAATGAATCATCATCAAAATGTATCTTTCTAGGCTGTATTGACTCTCCTCTATTTGAAACTGTTGCAGTCAATGTTAAAAGAAAAACTTCAATTACATCAAATTGATTAATCCCATCGCTGGAATTAAGTTTTGCTATAAGCGACTTAACTACGCCGTCTGAATCTTGCACTTTATTATTTAAATCACCTTTTATAGATAGATTTAAAAATTTTGTAACTTTTTTAAACTGTTTCTCGTAATCAGCCTTAAGTGAAATGCACAAGTCTTCTTCATCCACAGATTCATCTAAAGAGTCATCATTTATAATAAATATTTGGAGCCTTTCTTTGCTATCGTTAACGGTGTATGCATTGATTTTCAAGTTATCGTAACCAGGCGCAAAATATGAAGGTGTAACATCCTCAGAATCAACTAACTTAGCATCAAGCATATATGGTAATAATTCAGCGAGAACAGGCTCTTGCCTGATAAATTCATCATCATCTTTAGATGCATCTAAGATATCCTGCCTATACTTGAATAACTCATTCACTTCCATTTAAAACTCTCTTATTAAGACTACATAATTTGCTAAATTGGTTAAATTAAGATCATACTTTACATTACTGATACTTTGAGGAAGGTTATTTGTTGTAATTTTTGGGAAGCCTTCCACTAAACAATCATAGTCATGTATGTTTAATGGTTTGAAACGATAATTGTTATATTCTTGGCTATTTTGGAGTGTTATGCCTTTTTGAAGCAACGCTTTTAGAATAATTGCAAAGTCACCTAATCGTTCAAATACAGCTTTCTTTATCTCAAGCACCAAATCTCTTAATGAGGAGCCACTTTCCATATCCTCATCAACAGAAACAACAGCAAGAGTTAACTTCATACCAGGCTCAACTTCTAATTGATGTTCACTAGAAAGTCTTACGGAAACCTTCTTGATATATTTTGTTTTAACTTCGATATGTTTATCATCATAAATAAAATCATGTCCTTGATCGTATGGTCCCGTCCAACCAGATAAAACATCATTAATACTGTAACTATCACTATCTTGTATTAGTTCTTTTAAGACAATTAATTCTCCCCAAATGCCCTTTATTACATCTTTTGGCAACCTATCATTATTATCTGATGTAAAAAATAAAATCCATTGATAGAACGTTTGAATGAATACTTTTGAATATATATCAACTTCTTTGATATCTTTTATAGAATTAAAAAGCGATATAATTAGATCATCGAATAAATTATTATATTCCTCATCAAGAAGTGTCATTATCAGGTAATTAGTGTCTGGAAATAACGTTATAGCTATCTTCTCTTTTTTAACCTCTTTAAAATTAATCCCATGATTTTTTGGTAAATTTAAAATCAAGCTATGACATCCTGTTTCATCGATGCCAAGGTATATATCAGAAGCACAGTCACTGGTAATTCTAATCGTCTTATACCCCTTGACAGTTTTACATGTAGATATTTGTGACCATTTATTCATCAATGACTCTACATTCATAATGCTACTCCTGCCCATCAACAGGCAGCGGTGAATCTTCATCCGAGTATTCTTCGAAGTATTCATCTTCATCAAGGTTGTAATCACCCTGAACATAGGCACCTCCAGGATCTTTCTCTATCGGCGGAAAACCTATCGCATAGCCGACCAAAGGTATATTTAAGTCAATTTGTTGTTCTTTTACATATTCAATGAAATCTACGTCTTCTTCTTTACCTGCTTCATGATTAAATGAGTAATGAGAGTCAAATAAGTAGACTATAAGAACAGCTTCATCCTCACTCATTCCTTCTCTATACACTCTTTCTGGTATTGTTTTTATTTCTTTTCTTGCTTCACTTTTAGTTAATGATGGTTTCTTTTTTTGAATATCTCTTATTTTTTCTTCGTAAAATTGATTTTCAGCTCTTTTTATAGTCGCTTCATTTAACCTAACGCTTAAGTCTTTAGGTGAGGAAATTATGTTCGCATTTTTCCCTGTCATATGGAATTTATGATCTTTCAGAAAGCTTTTACGATAATCACTTTGACTTGGGCCACGTCTTATTGATAATTCAACCTCATTAATAAGGTTAGAGTCTAAAGGTGATAAGGTTTTTTTCCCTTGCCCATTTGGTCCTTTTGCCGAACCTGTTGTTTTGAGTACTACAGACCAGTTAATTAACTTTTTCTTATAATTACATAACTCAATAAATTTCACCATTGTGGTTATGTCATCAGAAGGAAAGTTATTTTCTTGATTTAATAAGGATATAATTTCAGCACCCGTAGCTTTGTATGATAGGTAGCCTTTCGGTGTATCGTTAGTATCCTTAAATTTTGGAGCCAATTCATTCTTAAAGTTATCCCATACTCGTCCAATTTTCGATTTTTTTACATCAAAGGTAGTCGTCATTTCCAACTGATCTTGATAAGACCACTTTACATCTACCGTATTTTTAAGAATTGAAGGCCTAGTAATTTTTAATACACCAGGGTGTTTCTTTACTCTTAAAACAAATTTTTCAGGTGAACTTCCTCTACGGGACATTTTCTTAAATTCATGCTCTAATTCTTCAATGCATTTTGTTGTTTGATTGTATTTGTTTATAGCGTCTTCTGTTGTAAATAACTTACAGCAATCAAGGTATCCTGGACGATAGCCAAACCAACGGCCCATTTGAAGTAAGGAGTCAGAATAATTAGTATTCCTTATAAAATAGTTAATTGTTAAACCTTCTAATGTGAACCCACGTGAAAGTTTGTTACCACCTATCGCAATAAATTTTTTAGCTGTTGTTTTAGAGTATTCAAGCTCTTGTTGCGCGATACTATTTACTGCCTTTACTTCAATATCTTTAACTGCATCAGGCAAATACTTTTTCACCGAATCAAATACCATGGGGGTTAAAAATTCATCTGAATACTTCTGTGGTAAATAGTTACGTATCGTTTCAACTATTTTTGCATAATATTTGTACCATATTTTTTCAATATCAAAATATATCGACTGAGCTGATTTAGGGTCATCATTTAAGATTGATAAACTCACTTCAGATAAATATTTTGCGATTAACGTGCTTGTTTTATTTTGCCATAAAGTGAATCTAGAAATATGAATTAGCATGGTGTGATGCTGCTGGTATAGAGCTGAATGTATCATTTCTGGCTTACGTTTTTCTCTAATAGCTATTGATAATATAAAACAAATCACGGCTTCCTTTAAAGATTCTGGGAGCTTCTTAGGAAAGTCATCATAAGCCTTACTAGCCCTAGTGTTTTTTCTATATTCAGCATAACCACTAAAGAATATAGCTTCATCAAGCTCTCCTTTTTCATCCCATTCTTTTTTATTTGCATAGTTCGCTATACCTATAGGCTCTTCAACGTCGGTTACTCGCGTAGGAAATTCAGAAATGTAGTCTTTAATAGGGCTAGCTAACAGAGGAATTTTTTCTCCTTCAGCCTTATTATCAATTACAGTTAGAGTTTCAAATATTTGTTTCGCACCAATATAATTCGAAGGAGAATTTAATAGGAAAATAAAATCATCAGGAAAAATATTATCAACTTGCTGTAGGAATTTTTTTTGTTTTTCCTTTTTTATTTTAAATTCAATCTGCCAATCTTTGGTTGGCTGAATATTTCTATCTTGAAGAACATTGGCAAACGGTGTGGCGGTATACCCTAAATAGGATTTTTTGTGAAAAAGTTGTAATAAAGCTCTTATATGTCCATTTATTTTAGAAGCATACTCATGACCTTTAGCACCTTCATTATTCAATGAAGCATTGTCAGCTTCATCATCAATAATTAAGAAAGGAATGTTATGCTTATCTTTATCTTCATCTAAATAATCATGTAACCAGACAATTAAATTTCTAAGTACACTTACATTTTTCTTACAGACAAGAATATTAGTATGATTTAATGAAAAATCAGCATCGGCAAGACTCTTCTTGAAGTCAGAATTTGCAGATGTAATAGAAACTACTTGCCTAATATCTGAGTTACCAAGTTGACCAAATCTAGTGATATTACCTACACCTTTAACCCCTTTCTTACCCGAGTCCTCATCAAAACCTTCGCCAATAACATCGCTTTCTATACGTTGCTGTGTTTGGCTACGTAAATCCTCCATGATCCCAGATAAAATAATTATTAATCCGTAGCCACAATCAACGGCCCTGTTAATAACAGCATTAAAGTTACCTGTCTTACCCGATTGAACCTCACCAACGACCAACCCTTTAATATAGAATTCATCCGTTGAAGAGGGGTTTCCAAGTTTGCCAATAATCTCCTCACTTGAACGTGCTGTTTCTTCTATTATTGAATCAGAACGACCTGTTTTCTCTAACTGTCTAAAATAACGACTTGTATAATTCCATGGTATTTTTTTTCTTTTTTCAGCAGTTAACCAAGACTTTTTATTATCCTTGTTAATTGAACTACTAGGATCTATTTCTGTTGGATTAAGAGATAAGTATTCTTTTCTTGCTAAATCAAAATAACTTTTTAAAGATATATCATCTACTGTAGGTAAACCTACCATGGGAGCTATAATAGGTATGTTATTCTTAACCTGATTAAAAATAACCTCAAAGTCACCAAGCGAAAGTTCTTTGTTTTCAGATAAGTTTTTAACTTCCACTTTTATCATTTTTTTTATTTGTTCTACATATTCGTGAGCGGACACTATTGACTTCCTTTTAATAATTCTAAAACGTCTTGAGGGAGGCTTTCTAAGGTATAACCAAGTTCAGGTATTACATATTGACTAATAGTAGCGGAATTAACACCTCTACTTTTCAAGTCCTTAATATTCATAATTAGTTCCTCCTTAGACAAACTGGCATCATCTAGGAAGTTTTGATTGGTTTGAGTAGATCTAATTTTATTAATTCGAGTATTAACCATCGATAGAAGCATATTAAATTTTGCGGTTTGATTTTTATCTAAATCTAAGAGAAGACTCTGAACTAATTCAAAATCTCTATTAACCTCAAGTACAGGCCCTTTACTTGAGATTTTTCGTTCAAATAAGTGAATGTTATTTTTTTCTTTAGTTTCTTTAAATTGTTTTATGCCTTTATTAAAGAACTCTCTCTCTGCTTCAAGCTTAAGGTCATCAATATAATTTTTAAAAGCGCTTTTTAATTCATGAGGAATAATTACTTGTGATTTAGCAACATTTAAATGAAGCAAATGGTCCGCATTATTACCTATCTCTACTTGTAGTCGCGCTAATTGAAGTCTTGGCGCTTTCCTAATTAATCCATTCCAACCACCAAAAAGAATCAATCTATTTGCGCGGTAGATATAAATACCTTCCATATCCATCAAACTTCTTTTTTTGGTTGCCCAAATTGATAACCCTTCTTTTGATTCTTTGATACTTCTCGAAGGTAGAACAAACCCTTCAATCTTAATTGAATCATTACCGAAGTTTCTTTTCCTGAACTCTAGAGAACGAAAATCTTTTTCTTTTGTAGGGAAGGGATTGAATGGTTCCAATAATTGGTTATTTATTCTTATTTGAAGCTTATTTTTTTCCATAAAACGATGGAAAACTAAGCTTAAGTGATCTGCTATGATGTCTATTTCTTTAAAAAGCGCATTTTCTCGATTTTTTTCTTCTAAATATTGTTCAAATTTATATAGTCCTTCCCAAACAATTACAGTATTAGCATTAAAGTTCTCGAAACCATTAAAACGAGAGGTACATATCTGTTGGTACTGTTCTATTCTCTTTTTGATGCTCTCAACGGAGTTAACTAGAAGATTCCATTTATTATTTTTTAGTAACTCTAAATCCCAAGTTCGAGCTGAATATTTCTCAGTTCCTCTAATACGAGATAAAGTTGTAAACTTTCTAGTTTGAGAGAAGGAGGCTGTTTTCATTCCAAGACCAAATCGTCCTAAATCACTATTCTCTCGTTCATCATCAGGTGACTGGCTAGGAAAGCGCATACAATTTTTTAATGCTTCCTCATTCATACCTGTTCCATTATCAGCAATAAACAATGTATAAGGCGCATTATTGGTATCGATCAATACCTCTACTTTAGAAGCATCCGCTGAAATTGAATTGTCAATTAAATCAGCTAGAGCAGCTTCAAAACTGTAGCCCTGTTCAGAAATTGATTTGATCAAATACTCTGGATTTGGAGTAACGTCTTCAATATTTTCTTTATCTAGAAAACTATTCATATTTTGCCCCTCTCTTATTTGTTGCATCCCTTTTAGTCACCTGAGCTGCATAGTCATCATCTAGATTAATACGTAATCAACGGACGTAAGCGCTTGTTAATTGTTCTAAATAGCAAGTAAACATACCTGAATAAAAATCATTTTGAGACAAACTAAGTCAAGTTTCTTGACAGCAATGCTGCATATCGTCGTTCGTTTCTTTTAGCCTATGCTTTATTAGACATTGATAAGTTTTTTATTTTCAACTTATTACCTAACGCCATAAATTATTATTAGTTCAATGGACCAAATGCATGCTGTAAGCAATATCGATAACATTGTGATTTAGACTTTTTGTAATTGTAGATAAAAATGGATGCCAGCTTTCATGTGTTTTTTCAAATGATTTGAAAAACACTGT
>CAXBKC010000033.1:0-16112 GCA_963975615.1 uncultured Oleiphilus sp. | reverse complement strand
AATGAACTAGACGACGATTCGCTAATGGCCATTATTCACAACCGTTTCTTTATTTTGTCTCAATATAATAAGCATGTTCTAATTCCTGTTATTAATGAGCAAAAAGCAAAAATGCATGCTCAGGAAAAAGTTTTATTTAAAAAAGCCAGAAAACTACTGGTTCGCGATGAAAATCTTGTAAAGCATACCGAACAGCAACGCATTGAAACTATGCTTGAGCGTAACCCAAGAATTAAAATGATTTACGGGAAAAGTATTGAGCTACAGGCTATTTGGAAAAATCACCCTGGCAGTCGCTTTCAAGAAAAGCTGCAGTCTTTATCTGAATGGTGCCAGCAAGCGGAGTTAAGTGGCGTGGCTAGCCTTGAAGCATTTGCCGCTAACTTAAAGCAATATTCTTTAGTGAAAATTTAAAGCCTTTTTTAAATTCACACATAGATGGTTAGGTCTTAGGCTCTAACCGTCTACTCTAAACAATTGATATAAAACCTGTCCTGCTACTTTTTCTTTTAAGCGCGTCCAATCACTGGGAATGCTAATGCTGGGTAATTCTTTTTCTCGCTCAATATAAATTAATGCTCCTTTCAGAATACTAGGGTGCTGATCCAGTAAATTTAAAGTTTCTTCTAATATACCTTTACGAAAAGGTGGATCTAAAAATACCAAATCAAATAAATATTTTTTGCTGTTTGGATCGGCAACAGCTTCATTGCTAGCACTAGCTTTTAAGCTCGCTAAATAAGTTAAGGCATCAGCATGTTGAATAGATACGGCTTTTAGATCTTGTGACCCAGAAAGCAAAGTATCGATATTAGTCTGCAATGCCTTCGCTGCCTGCTTATCTTTTTCAATCGCCAATAAACTGGTTGCGCCTCTAGATAAGGCCTCCAAACCTAGAGCACCGCTTCCTGAAAAAACATCTAGTACATGAGCGCCTTGAATTTCAGCATTTAGCCAGTTAAATACGGTTTCACGAACACGATCCGTCGTTGGCCTTAAACCTTCAATTGCCGGAAAACTCAAACGACGACTTCGCCACTGCCCACCAATTATACGAAAAGAGCCTGTTTCCAAAGATGATTTAGTCTTTTTCCCTGGCCGACTCTGTTTATTTTGAGTGCTATGAGAGTTTTTTTCCCTTTGGAGGTTTTTTTTAGAGCGCGTCGACATTAGAATTCCCTGTTATCTTGCTGTCCTTCATGTTAGAAAGGACGGTTTAATAGCGCTATTTTAGCGGTGCATCAGAAACTATCAATGCACCTTAGAATATTACTCATTCAGATTCGGTAAATCAGACCCACTATGCAAACAACAATTCTATACTCACTCATTGCGCTCGCTGCCATTGCTCTTATTATTGCAATCGACTTATATAGATCTAGACAGAACAGAAGCAAGCCAAAACAAGTTGAACAAAAGCCCCACACGAAATTACCTCCGGCTAAAGTTTTAAATAAAGAGACTTTAACCGCAGAATCTGAACCTGCACTTATATCGACACCAGCTCAAGAAAAAGTTAGCCCGCAAGCTGAAATTAAAAAAGTAGAGCAACCCGAAGTTGCTGATTCTACAAACTTCTTTACACGTATTAAGTCTGGCCTGACACGAACTCGTAGTCAATTCTCTGAAGGCCTAAGCAAGCTTTTTTTAGGTCAAAAACAAATAGATGACGAATTGTTGGAAGATATTGAAACCCAACTGTTAACAGCTGATGTAGGTATTGCCGCAACGACTGAAATTATTGAAAAGATCACCGCTCAGTGTGAACGTAATCAACTCAAAGATGCTGAAAGTTTACATCTCGCACTAAAAAAAGAATTGGGCGAGCTACTTAAAACTTGCCATGAACCTTTAAAAATTGATCCGAATAAAAGCCCATACGTCATTCTAGTTGTTGGCGTGAATGGAGTAGGAAAAACCACAACCATTGGAAAAATGGCAAAATATTTTCAATCTGAAGGTCAATCGGTCATGTTGGCTGCAGGTGATACTTTCCGGGCTGCAGCTGTTGAACAACTTCAAGTATGGGGTGAACGCAATAATGTTCCTGTCGTTGCCCAACATACAGGTGCCGATAGTGCCTCTGTTATTTATGATGCCGTTGCCTCTGCAAAAGCGAAAGGTGTAGATGTGTTAATTGCAGATACCGCTGGTCGCCTTCAAAACAAAGAAAACTTAATGAATGAACTTGAAAAAGTTGTTCGGGTGATGCAAAAAATTGATGCTTCAGCACCGCATGAAGTCATGCTCGTCTTAGATGCTGGCACTGGGCAAAATGCACTAACGCAGGCTCAGGCTTTCCAAAAGGCTGTCGGTGTAACAGGTATCAGTTTAACGAAGCTTGATGGCACAGCTAAAGGCGGAATAATTTTCGCAATAGCTAAGCAACTACAGCTTCCTATTCGTTTTATTGGCGTCGGCGAGCAAATTGATGACCTTCGCCCATTTGAAGCCGATGAATTTGTCAGTGCATTATTTGAATAACTATTCTGAACACTATGATTAAATTTGAGCAAGTAAAAAAACGTTACCCAGATGGATTTGAAGCATTGCATGATGTTTCATTTCATCTCTCTCGTGGAGAAATGGCTTTTTTAACTGGTCATTCAGGTGCGGGTAAAAGTACGCTTCTCAAGTTAATCATGCTCATGGAAAGAGCGTCTGAGGGTACAGTCAGTGTTGGCGGTCAAAACTTAAGTAATATTCCACGCAGAAAAATCCCTTATTTCAGGCGTCATGTCGGTGTTGTTTTTCAAAACCATCGCCTGCTATTCGATCGAAGTGTTTTCGATAATGTTGCTTTACCTCTGGAAATATCAGGGATGTCACAGCGAGATATTGGCAGACGGGTTAGAGCCGCTCTAGACAAAGTAGGACTTCTTTCAAAAGAAAAGCTAAACCCAGTACAGTTGTCTGGTGGTGAACAGCAACGAGTAGGGATTGCACGTGCCGTTGTGAATAAACCACCATTATTATTAGCCGATGAACCGACTGGAAACCTAGACCCGGCACTATCAGCAGACATAATGAAATTATTTATGCAGTTTAACCAGGTTGGGGTATCTGTGCTGATAGCCAGTCACGATCTAGCACTCATCCATCCTTTGCACTATCGTGTTATCGAACTTAGCAAGGGCTGCATAATATCTAGGGGAAAAGATAGTGCTGAAATAAATAAGCACACTGGAGAACAAAATGGCTGAGCTACCAAAATCCAGTGGTGCACGACCAGCTGAATCTAAAAATGCAATACAGCACTACTTTGAGAATCATAAAAAAGTAGCTAAAAGCACTTCGCTACAGCTATTAAGTCAACCTCTAACAACGGCTTTCACCTGCTTTGTTATTGGTATTGCTCTTGTTCTTCCTGCTTTACTTAGTGTTTTATTGGCTAATATTGAGAGCATCAATGAGCATTGGGATGGCTCACCCCAAATAACACTATTACTTAAAAAAGGGGTACCAAGTCTTGATGCCGGTGTTTTGGCAGAAAGTATTTCCCAAAAACAAAGTATTACAAGCAGCCAATTTATAGATAATGAGCAAGCACTCTCTGATTTCAAAAGTCGCTTTGAATTCACAGATGCCATAGAGTTTCTCGATGAAAACCCTCTGCCCCACGCTATTATTGTTCGGCTAAACTCTACCTTAAGCGCTATATCTGATATTGAACAATTACGTGATAGCTTGCTGACCATCCCAGAAATAGACTCAGCGATTTTAGACGCTGCCTGGGTTCAACGACTACAATCTATAACTCTCCTAGTAGAAAGGGCCGTTTGGGTAATTGCTGTAATGCTTTCTCTCACTGTTGTACTGGTTTTAGGAAATACTATAAGGCTCGCCATTGAAAACCGAAAAGAAGAAATTATTGTAGTCAAGCTAGTCGGTGGTACAGACCCCTTTGTACGTAGGCCATTTTTATACATGGGCATTCTTCTCGGTCTCGGCTCTAGTATCATTGCTTGGTGCCTCATACATTGGGTTATTTATTTATTGAATGGCCCAATAGAGGCACTTGCTTTGTCTTATCAGTTTGACTTTAGCTTGTCAGGATTAACTTTTCTATCTACACTTTTTTTACTTATTTTCGGTATAAGCCTTGGATGGCTAAGTGCATGGTTTGCAGTCAGAAGACACTTGGATGAAATTGAACCAAGTTAACGTTAACGAATAATAACCTTCTCAGCCTTCCTTATACTAATCAAACACCTTATATTCGAATAAAACTTCATCAATGTCATAACAATAATGAAGTTTTGCGGAACTTTTTGTATACTACTTGGTCTAAGACATTAAATAGCATTAAAGCTAAAGTTCTTGGTCTTAATTGTTTGGAGGTAAAATTATGGGTACGGGTCTACAGCCAGTTGATATGTTGGTTCCAGGTGCGAATCTTGAATCATATATTCAGGCAGTAAATGGCATCCCTATTTTAACTGTTGAAGAAGAACGTGCTCTAGCAGAACGTCTACACGATGAAAACGATCTACAAGCAGCACGTCATATGGTTATGTCTCACCTTCGCTTTGTGATTCATATTGCCAAAAGCTATGCTGGTTACGGTTTAGCGCAAGCTGACCTAATCCAGGAAGGTAATGTAGGTCTAATGAAGGCCGTTAAACGATTTAACCCTGAGTTTGGGGTCCGCTTGGTATCTTTTGCAGTACATTGGATAAAAGCAGAAATACATGAATTTATTCTAAAAAACTGGCGTATCGTTAAAATTGCGACCACCAAAGCACAACGTAAAATGTTCTTCAATCTTCGAAGCAGCAAAAAACGCTTGGCTTGGTTTACCCACAAAGAAGTAGAATCCGTCGCTGAAAACTTAGGTGTAGAGCCTAAAGTCGTTCGTGAGATGGAAGGTCGATTGAGTTCTTATGATGTATCATTTGATATGTCGAATGATGATGACGATGATAGTGCATACCAAGCACCTGCTAACTTTTTGGAAGATAACCGCTATAACCCAGCATATGCATTAGAAAAGCTAAATACCAAAGAAGATACTAACTCAAAACTTCATAGTGCTTTGCGTACACTCGACGAGAGAAGCTTTGATATTTTATCAAAACGTTGGCTAGCTGAAACCAAAGCTACCTTGCATGAATTAGCGTCAGAGTATGGTGTATCCGCTGAACGTATTAGGCAGCTGGAAAAAAATGCTATGAATAAAGTAAAAGCTTTGATTCAAGTCTAACAATCAAACTCTTTATGAATAGATTTAAACCGCCATTTGGCGGTTTTTTTATTTCTGATTTTGCCTTTTTTATTTGAAATCATTAATGCTAAATATCTGTGTTACGAACTTTTAACTGGTTATCCCCCCCAAGTATGTTAAAAATTTACTCTTATAAAAAGTTTTTAAGGTTATATAAATGAGTTGGTGGGGAAAATTAGTTGGCGGCGCACTAGGCTTTGCTTTAGTAGGCCCAATTGGTGCGTTATTGGGCGCCGCTCTTGGTCATAGCCTCGATAAAGGAATTAAAGATCTAGAACAGCTTCATCCTGATGATCGTTTTAATAATCAAGAGGATACACAAGCTGCATTTTTTACTGCTACCTTTTCAATCATGGGGTATGTTGCAAAAGCTGATGGACGAGTAACTGAGTCAGAACTCAAAGTTGCTCGTGAAATCATGCAAAAAATGCAGCTTAATGAAGAGCAAAAGAAACTAGCAATTAATTTGTTTACCCAAGGTAAGCAAGCTGATTTTAATCCAGAGTCAGTTATCCAACATTTTAAAAAAGTGAGTGCTCGACGCTCTAACCTTTTAATTATGTTCATGGAGATTCAGCTATCTACAGCTCTTGCAGATAGTGAATTACATTCTGAAGAGCAACGTATTTTACTTAATATTGCTGAGCAATTAGGCTTCAAGCGACGAGAGTTTGAACAATTATTGGCTAGAAGCACCGCGGAGAAATTTTATTCTAGGTACCAAGGCAATCATAAACAAACAAAGAGTACACAAGAGGTAATATCAACTTCTTATAAACTTTTAGGTGTTAGTGAAGACTGTAGTGATAGTGAGCTTAAAAAAGCCTATCGAAGGTTAATGAGTCAACACCATCCTGATAAACTAGTTTCAAAAGGTCTACCAGAAGAAATGATGAAATTAGCTACTGTAAAAACCCAAGAAATTAAAGAAGCTTACGAGCGAATCAAACAATTTAGAGCACAACAAGTCTGAGGTTAAAATGCGTATATTAGTAATTGAAGACGATAAGGATGTAGCAGCATACTTAGTCAATGGTCTGAAAGAAAATGATCATGTAGTGGATCATTCAGCAGATGGAAAGGCTGGTTTGCTACTTGCTGCCAGTGAAACCTATGATGTTATGGTTATCGATCGTATGCTACCAAGCATGGACGGCTTATCTATTATCAAAACTATTCGAGCGACGGGAAATCAAACCCCTGTACTCATTTTAAGTGCTTTAGGCGATGTTGATGATCGTGTCGAAGGCTTACGAGGTGGCGGAGATGATTACCTCACAAAGCCTTTCTCATATACAGAGCTTCTCGCTCGCCTAGAAGTACTTGTTAGACGTGGCAGTACAAAAGGTTCTGAGAAAGTAACCCATTTAAGTGTAGCCGATCTAGAAATGGATCTATTAGCACGCACTGTAAAACGTGGTGCAGAAAAAATAGACTTGCAGCCTCGTGAGTTTCGTCTATTAGAATATTTAATGAAACATGCTGGTCAAGTTGTTACTCGAACCATGTTGTTAGAGCAGGTTTGGGACTACCATTTTGACCCTCAAACCAATGTTATCGACGTTCATATTAGTCGTTTACGTTCAAAAATTGATAAAGATTTCCCTAAACAACTACTACAAACTGTACGCGGGGCAGGGTATATTTTAAGTGAAGATTCTTAGACTTCTTCGCACTTCAACCTTCCAACTGGCGGTGATGTACATGGTACTCTTCGCCACCTCTGTTTTTATTCTTATGGGTTTCATCTATTGGGCGACAGCTGGTTATATGTCGAGCCAAACAGATGAAACCATCGAAGCTGAAATAATTGGTTTAGCTGAACAATACCAGCGACAAGGCTTGAATGGCCTTATTAGCGTTATTAGAGAGCGTGTTGCGCGCGACCCTAATGGTAAAGCTGTGTATTTATTTACCGCGCGTGATTTTATCAAATTAGCTGGCAATATTAACAAGTGGCCAGAAGACGGTGAAGTGCAAGACGGATGGCTTAATTTCACACTCAATCAAAATTTAGGCTGGTCAAACCCCGAAGCTCGACCCGCTCGAGCACGTGTGTTTATTGTTCCCGGAGGCTTACGGCTATTAGTTGGCCGTGATGTCCATGAATTTATGTCTCTGAAAGACTTGGTCGAGCGGGCTATTAATTTCGGCATGGCTATTACCTTTGCATTAGCTATGTTCGGCGGTGTCATGATGAGCCGAAGTACCGCTAAGCGTATCGAACTAATTAACCAAACCAGTCAAAAAATCATGAAAGGCAACCTTCTTCTTAGAATTCCCGATCGTGGTACTAATGACGACTTTGATCAATTAGCAAGAAACCTTAACGAGATGCTCGATAAAATCGTCCAACTAATGGATGGAATTAGACACGTATCAGACAATATTGCACACGACTTACGCACGCCGCTTACACGTCTGAGAAATCAACTTGAAAACACCTTAATGTCAGTTGAAAGGGATGAGGATAGACAAAGAGTGGCTAACGCCGTCGCTGAAGCAGACCAACTCCTGGCGACCTTTAATGCCCTTTTACGTATTGCCCGCTTAGAAGTAAGTAACAAAGCATCAAATTTTCAAAAGTTTAATCTCAGTGAGCTTGTTCAAGATGCCGGGGAGCTTTATGAAGCCTTAGCAGAGGATAAAGAACAGAACTTCCAGCTTGATATACAAGAAAGTATTCAGATGCTTGGCGACCGTGACCTTATATTTCAGACTCTGTGTAATTTAATTGATAATGCGATCAAATATACACCTGAAGGTGGTGAAATAAACTTAGCTTTAAGCTTCAAGGATAAACAAACCTGCTTAAGCGTTGCCGATAATGGGATTGGCATTCCGGAAGAAGAAAGAGATAAAGTATTTCAGCGGTTTTATCGTGTGGCTAAAAGTAGATCTCTACCTGGGAATGGTTTAGGCCTAAGTTTAGTGCTTGCTGTGATGGATATTCATCACAGCAAGGTAGAACTATCTGACAACTCTCCTGGCTTGGTTGTTACACTATTTTTTCCAAGACAAGCAGCCTTCGTTCAACAAACAAGCTAGCTAGCTTTATAATTTAAAGCTGTGCTTTTACCCGATCCAAAGTGTATTTCGCTGGAAACACAGCTAAGTTACCTGCACTAACGAATAACTTTTCTGCAGAATCGACGATGCTTTCAATTTTAGCTTTGCCGGTTCCAATTCTTGCATTAAGACTATCAAGTTCACCTTCAAATCTCTTTTGGCCAAACATGATTAAAGCAATTAAGTTATGACGGTTAATTTGGTTTTCGACACCCATTGTATCTAACTGAAAACCTAAATTATCAAGTTGTGATAATACTTTTTCTGCAATCTCATTTAATTTTTTTTGAGTTTTCATATTTTTCTCCACAATCAAATATTGTAAGGTAATTATAAACGTGACAGTACGTTTAAGTTTTAGGCAAATCAACCTAATTCAGACGCAATGTAACTTTATGTTACAGATACTATTTGAGTCTAGTATATTTCGCTACTTATTTGTGACCTAAACACTGTGTAATTAAAATACCCAAAAATTACTCAATATACTCGATGTTATTTATATACCAAATAACCGAAGATATATCAGTTCTAACTACCGTCTCATCATCCTTTTCCTTACCTAACAATGCTCGAGCCATCGGTGAGTCAATAGAGATGTAATCATGACGACCAAATATTTCATCATAACCTACTATACGAAACCTTTTCTGAAGCCCTTCTTCATTTTCAACATCAACCCAAGCACCAAAGTACACTTTACCTAGTTGCTCTGGTTGGTGGTCTACCACTTTTAACTCATCAATAGATTTACGTAAATAGCGTATTCTTCTATCTATTTCACGTAGCCTTTTCTTATTATATTGATAATCTGCATTTTCACTTCTATCACCTAAACTAGCCGCCCATGCAACTTTCTTAGTTGTTTCAGGCCTTTCAATACGCCAAAGATTATCTAATTCCTTTTTTAATAACTCGTGGCCTACTCTGGTAATTAGTAGCGTTTTCAAAAGTGCTCCTTAATATGTGCTTATTTTACTCGCACTTTGCCCTATATTAACTCTTAACAATACAATCCTGTGATACAAGCAGTAGTTAAAACTAACTTTTTTAATTATTATATTTACCTAAATAATGAAAAAATAGGACAAGCATGTCGAAATCATTAAACACTATTTTCAGCTTAGTTTTAGTATTCTTTATTGAAGGCTGTTTAGCGGACGACGATGACCTTGATTTAGATTTCGAGTTTGACTTCTCTCGCCATCAAAAATCAACCCTTGAAAACTTTCCCATGCAAGCCATTGATCAAGAAGCTCTATCTGATGCAGCGATTGAAGGAGCCCTTCTAGTCCAAACTCAAGGGAATCAAAGTAATGACGAAAATGGCAAACCGGTTTATGAAAAATTAAAAGAAGAAGACCAAAAAAAACAAACGGAAGAAGTCCTTTCAGATACCGAAAAGGACTTGGTTGAATCTGATCAATTGTTAAGGTTTTCTGAGATATTACCTAGTCAACCTCAATTTCAACCGATCATCTACCAACAGCCAACCGGTCGAACATACACTGACCATCAGACAACAACACTTGAAAGGCCTTAAGATTGTTATAACCAGACCTATTCAACTGTAACCGACTTAGCAAGGTTACGTGGCTGATCTACGTCTGTTCCTTTAATGAGTGCAACATGATAGCTCAGTAATTGTAGCGGAATGGTATATACGATTGGAGCCACGACAGCATCACAATTTGGCACGTCTAACACTCTCATAGTTTTATCGCTTTTGAAGTTAGCTTGCTTGTCTGCAAAGACATACATTAAACTGCCTCTCGCTCGGACTTCTTCGACATTAGAATGCAGCTTCTCTAATAGTTCATTATTAGGTGCGACTACGATAACCGGCATATCGGCATCAATTAATGCTAATGGACCATGCTTTAATTCACCCGCAGCATACGCTTCAGCATGAATGTATGAAATTTCCTTCAGCTTTAAAGCACCTTCCATTGCTACTGGGTACTGTTCGCCACGACCTAAAAATAAACTATGTTGTTTATCTGCGAAGTCATCAGCAACTAGTTTGATCTGACTATCCATATCTAATGTTTGCTCTATTTTTGCAGGTAGAGATAACAATGAACTAATGATGAAAGCTTCTTTTTCTTTACTTAGTTGCTTATGCTTACCAATCGCTAACACTAAGAGTAATAAGCCAACTAATTGAACCGTAAATGCTTTTGTTGACGCTACACCTATCTCTGCTCCTGCATTCATTAAATAGACTAAATCTGACTCTCGAACTAGGGATGATCCGGGTACATTACATATAGTCAAACTCGCTTTATAACCAATTTCTTTCGCTAACCTTAGTGCCGCGAGGGTATCTGCGGTTTCGCCTGACTGAGAAATAGTCACAATAAGTGAATTATTATGAACAACAGATTTTCGATACCTAAATTCAGAGGCTATTTCAACATCACAAGGTACACCAGCGATTTGCTCAAACCAATATCGAGCAACCATGCCAGAATGGTAACTCGTGCCACAGGCAATAATTTTGACGTGATCAATACCGGAAAGTATCTCTTCAGCATTGCTACCAAATGAATCTAGGCTGACAGCGCCGTTAACAATTCGACCTTCCAAAGTATTTTTTATGGCAATAGGTTGCTCATATATTTCTTTTAACATGTAATGCTTGTAAGGCCCTTTATCACCGGCATCATGAGTAACATCAGACTCTTTAATTATGCGTTCAACTTTGTTACCAGAACGATCATAAATCTGAACTTTTTCTTTTGTAAGTTCTGCAATATCACCTTCTTCTAAAAAGGCAAAACGGTTTGTAACCGGTAGAAGTGCTAACTGGTCTGAAGCTAAAAAGTTCTCTCCTAAACCATAGCCAATCACTAATGGGCTTCCTGATCTTGCAGCTATAAGACGATTTGGGTCATTAATGTCCATGACTACCGCACCATAAGCACCTTCCAACTGTTTTACTGTTGCCTGGAAAGCACTTAGTAAATCTTTATGGTTTTTCCTTTCTTCTTCAACAAGGTGCGCTATTACTTCTGTATCTGTATCTGAAGTAAATACATAGCCCTTTTTTTGTAATTGTTCGCGCAGAATATGATGATTTTCTATGATCCCATTATGGACAACAGCAACTGATCCAGAAGATACGTGCGGATGCGCGTTTCGTTCACTCGGCTTGCCATGAGTTGCCCAACGAGTATGCGCAATTCCAATAGAACCATCATGAGTAGTTTCAGCAACAGCATCAGCTAAGCTTTGTACTTTACCATTACGTCTAATTCGAAGAAATTCACCATTTCGTTGAATTAAAGCCATGCCTGCTGAGTCATAACCACGATATTCTAGACGTTTCAATCCTTCTAATAAAATAGCTGATACATCTCTTTGTGCCACTGCACCCACAATTCCGCACATCTTTATTCCCTTTTTAATAATTAGCTAACACTTATTTTTTAGTTGGACGCTGCCAGCCATCAATATTCTTTTGTTTTGACCTAGCTATAGCAAGTTGCCCGTCGGCAATTTCTTTTGTGATTGTAGAGCCAGCGCCGATCGTTGAATCTTTACCAATTTTAATTGGCGCTACCAAAGAAGTATTTGATCCGACAAATACACCATCATCAATCTCTGTCACAAATTTATTAATGCCATCATAGTTACACGTTATTGTTCCTGCACCTACATTCACTTTCTTACCGAGAATTGAATCTCCAACATAACTGAGGTGGTTAATCTTGCTACCTTCACCAACGACTGTTTTTTTAGTTTCTACAAAATTGCCTATCTTTGATTTATCTTTTAGCTCAGTACCTGGCCGTAACCTAGCAAAGGGACCTACAGAAACTTCTTCTGCTATCATTGAGCTTTCAATAATAGAATTTGCTAGTACAACACTATTAGCGCCAATAGAGCTATTCTCTATAATACAGTTTGGTCCAATACTCACGCCATCAGCAATTTTAACATCACCAATAAATATACAATTAATATCAATTTCTACGTCTTTGCCGCATGCAAGTGTTCCTCTCACATCAATTCTATGAGGGTCAAACAAAGTTACACCGTTGAGCATTAAATTTTCAGCAATTCGACTTTGGAACCAACACTCTAGTTCGCACAATTGAAGGCGGTTATTAACCCCTTGAACTTCTTGTTCAAATTCAGGCTGATATCCTCGTATTTTATTTCCACTTTTATTAGCAAGCTCTATTAAATCAGTTAGATAATATTCACCCTGGGCATTATTATTGCCAAGCAAAGGGATAAACTTGTGAAGATTATTCGATGATAGTGCAAGGATACCGGTGTTGATTTCATCAATATCTTTAATTTCATCCGTCGCATCTTTTTCTTCGACAATGGCCTTAATATTACCTTCGAAATTTCGAATAATACGACCATAGCCGGTTGGGTTCTCTAAACGTACCGTCAATAATGCAATATTCTGCTCATCAACACCCTCTAACAACGACACCAGCGTACCTTTCTCTATTAAAGGAACATCACCGTATAACACTAATACTTTACTATTATCTGGAATATTGGGTAATGCTTGTGCAACAGCATGACCAGTACCAAGTTGCTCAGTCTGATAACACCAGTTTATATCGCCACTTATCACTTGTTTCACTTTTTCTGAACCATGACCAACGATAACGTGAATACCTTCAGCGTCCAATTGTGAAACTGTATCTATCACATGCTGTAACATCGGTTTACCAGCAATTTTGTGTAGCACTTTTGGTAAATTAGACTTCATGCGAGACCCCTGTCCCGCTGCTAAAATGACAATATGTAAACTCATCTGTAAACCTTTACTTAAGATATGTAGTGTTATTAAATTGTAGCTTAAAATTTATGCCATATAAAAAAAGGCAGCTAATAGCTGCCTTTTTATTAGAACATTAGAATCAATATTATCGATTTTTACGAAGTTGCTGAATAGCTCGCAATCTTGCAGATGCTTCTGCTAACACTGAGGCTGCTCTTGAATAATCAATTTCACCTGTTTGGTTAGCAAACTCTCTTTCTGCTTCTTTTTTCGCTTCAATTGCTGCTGCTTCATCAAGATCGTCAGCTCTTTCAGCGCTATCGGATAAGATAGTTACCAAATTAGGTTGTGCTTCCAAATAACCACCAGAAACATAAAATACTTCTTCTTCGCCACCTTGTTTAATGATTCTAACAGGGCCGGGCTTCAACTTAGTCATTAATGGCGCATGACCTGGGGCAATACCCAAATCACCTAGTTCACCTGCAGCTACTACAAGTTCTACTAAGCCAGAATAAATTGATTCTTCGGCACTTACGATATCACAATGCACGCTTATACCCATTTTAATTTCCTGAATAGACTAAAGAGCACCTAATAAGATGCCCTTTGCATTAAAACGAATTACATTTTTTTAGCTTTCTCGACAGCTTCGTCGATAGAACCAACCATGTAAAACGCTTGCTCTGGTAAACTATCATATTCGCCACCCAAGATGCCTTGGAAACCACGAATCGTATCTTTAAGTGATACATACTTACCAGGCGAACCTGTAAATACTTCTGCAACATGGAAAGGCTGAGATAAATATCTTTCAATTTTACGCGCACGTGAAACTGTTAATTTATCTTCTTCAGAAAGCTCATCCATACCTAGAATTGCGATTATATCTTTCAATTCCGCATAACGCTGAAGTACTGTTTGAACTCCACGAGCAACATCATAATGCTCTTGACCTATCATTAGTGGGTCAAGTTGGCGTGATGTTGAATCTAGTGGATCAATCGCAGGATAAATACCTTTTGAAGCAATATCACGACTTAGTACAACAGTTGCATCTAGGTGAGAGAAGGTTGTAGCAGGTGATGGATCAGTTAAGTCATCGGCAGGGACATATACAGCTTGAATAGATGTAATTGAACCTGTTTTAGTTGACGTAATACGTTCCTGTAGAACACCCATTTCTTCTGCTAATGTTGGCTGATAACCAACCGCAGAAGGCATACGACCTAGTAGAGCAGATACTTCTGTTCCCGCTAAAGTATAACGATAAATATTATCTACGAACAATAATACATCTTTACCTTCATCACGAAACTTCTCAGCCATCGTCAAACCAGTCAACGCTACTCGTAGTCTGTTTCCTGGAGGCTCGTTCATCTGCCCGTAAACCATAGCTACTTTAGATTTAGTAGGCTCATCAAGGTTTACAACACCTGCTTCCTGCATTTCATGGTAGAAATCGTTACCCTCACGAGTACGCTCACCTACACCTGCAAACACAGATAAACCAGAGTGCTTAAGTGCGATATTGTTGATTAGTTCCATCATGTTTACGGTTTTACCAACACCCGCACCACCAAATAGACCAACTTTACCACCCTTAGCAAACGGACAGACAAGATCGATTACCTTGATACCCGTTTCCAACAACTCTGCAGAAGCTGCTTGCTCTGCATACGTTGGAGCTTTACGGTGAATAGGCATACGCTCTTGCTCACCAATATCACCACGCTCATCTATTGGACGCCCTAAAACGTCCATGATTCGACCTAGTGTTTCAATACCAACAGGTACTGAAATTGGTGCGCCTGTATTAGAAACTGATAAGCCACGCTTAAGACCTTCAGTACTACCCATTGCGATAGTACGAACAATACCATCACCTAACTGCTGTTGAACTTCTAAAGTAGTTTCACTACCATCAATATTCAACGCATCATAAACATTAGGTACAGAATCACGTGCGAATTCGACGTCGATTACCGCGCCTATGATTTGTACGACACTTCCGCTACTCATGATCGGCTCCTCGTTAATTTAAATTCTTACTAAATATCGCTAAGCGACATTACTAAATTTATAAAACTGTTTAAATTAAACAGCTGCTGCACCACTTACAATCTCAGATATTTCTTGAGTAATAGCTGCCTGTCGTGCTTTGTTATATATCAACTGAAGTTCGTTGATTATGTCACCCGCATTATCTGTTGCACTCTTCATGGCAACCATACGAGCCGCTTGTTCACAGGCAATATTCTCTACAACACCTTGATAAACTTGAGATTCGATATATCGTGTTAACAAACCATCTAACAAATCTTTTGCTTCTGGCTCGTAGATATAATCCCAATGGTGCTGAAGGGAATCTTCTTCCGATGCTTGTAAGGGCAATAACTGTGTAATTGAAGGGCTCTGTGTCATTGTGTTTACAAATTCGTTATAAACAACAAATAAACGATCAATTTTTCCTTGATCATAAGCATCCAACATTACTTTAACGGAACCAATTAACTCATGAGCAGAAGGCCGGTCACCTAAATGACCAACAGCTGCTACAACGTTTCCGCCATAACTTTTAAAGAAAGAAATGGCTTTTTGGCCAACAGCACAAATATCAACTTCTATGCCTTGATCATGCCAAACTTTCATTCCTTTGATGGCTTTCTTAAACACGTTAACGTTTAAACCACCACATAATCCGCGATCAGAAGAAATAATAATATATGCAACCCGCTTTACTTCACGGTCTTGCAAATAAACGTGATTATATTCTGTAGTCGCGTTTGCAAGATGACTTACAACCGAACGAATTTTATCGGCGTAAGGCTTTCCTAGACTCATTCTCTCTTGAGCTTTGCGCATTTTACTTGCAGCAACCATTTGCATTGCGCTTGTAATTTTTTGCGTGCTCTTGATACTTGAAATCTGATTTCGTATCTCTTTACCAACGGCCATTTTATGTCGCCTATAAAGTCCTGTTCACTGTCAGGTAAAAGTTGAGGAGAACCTAAGGTTCTCCTCAATGTTTCTTACCAAGTTTGTGTTGACTTGAAAGTTTCTAATGCT
>CAXBKC010000032.1:0-16118 GCA_963975615.1 uncultured Oleiphilus sp. | reverse complement strand
TTTTAGCAGTTAATCTCTATTTGTAAGTGTTCTTATTTATTGGGGGGATTACCCTGTAATATAACTTTTTTTATAAAACTAGAAGGTAATGGAGCAGGAAGTAATATGCAATTAATATCTTCTGAATTAGCTAACTTATCTATACTATTGTTTTGTTGGCAGCCTATAGACTTATCTGCTTGTACTAAACCGCCACAAGATATAGTTTCAGCTATTTGTTTAATATCTAATTCTAACAAACAGCAGCTTAAGTTCTTATCGTCCTGTTTTGCCTTTTCAAGAGCGGGGAAAAGACTGCCTTCAGCAAAGCAAGGTATGTACCCCATAGGTACATCTTGCATAGCATCTGCCATATAACTTTTTCCAGTAAAACCTTGTTCGTCAATAATCAAACCATAATCAATAAAATGTGTCAGGTTTTCAGTGTTCGTGGCTATATACCATTTTTTGCTCATAACGTACGCCTCTTTAACAGCTCTAGTTCTATTTCTTTGTCTTCGCCTTCTGGAACGAACCTAATAACTTCACCTTCTGGAGGTAATATTGCTTCAAGAACACTATTCTGAACCTGGCTCTTGAATAAATATAACTTCTCTCTTGCACGAGAAGACATCACATATAGGCGTTTTTTTAGACTTTCCTCGTTGCCGGATATATTTCTAAAACCGTCAGTTTGAATAAAAACAGTATCAAACTCTATACCTTTTACAGACATATCATTTAATACTACGATACCCCCTTGTCCAAAATCAATATTCACGTCGCCCTTTTGATATGCTGAATATGTCATGATTACAGGAGATGGGTTATTACGCTGTTTATCATCCTTAGCTAGTTTTTTGACCCAATCTTCACGCTTTAAATTATTAGCGACGAACACACCTATCAGTTTACTTGGGTCAAAGTCATATTCTTTTAGAATTTGTTCTTTAACTTTATCTAATACATCATATTCGAAAAGTATTGGAATATTTACAGATGGCCTATCAGGTATTGCTGGTTTTGGACTGGCTTTATCAGTATAAAAATAGCTGCAAAAGCTTGCTATAGGCATAGTATTACGCCAGTTTTCTTTTAATTCTATGACATCATCTGAATCTAAAGCAAGACAAGTTTCAAGCTCTAATCTTGATGAGTGGTGTTCTGTAATTTGTTGATTCTGGTCAGCCACTACAAAAAAATTATCTATATGTAGACTTTCTACTGCCTCATACCATGCGGGTGGTAAATCTTGCCCTTCATCAATGATTAAACTGTGACCATCTAACCTTAAACCATGTGTTTCGAAATTTTTTATTACTTCATCATATTTGGGCTGATAATTTTCTTCTTCAGGAATAAATTGGCGGCAAGCATTCCAGTGCAATGAATAAAACCAAGACATTGCACTATCCATTTTTGTTCCAAAACCTTCATCTACAAGGTATTTGTTGGCATGGTTCAGCACGTGATTAAAGGTTAGAAAATGTACATTTTCTGTATTTGCTAATGCCTGCAATCGTAGTAATGCAACGACAGACTTTCCCGTACCTGGTGCCCCTACGATTAAATACTGACCTTCAGCAGGTAAACGTAAAACCTTGCGTTGCTCTTTTGTGAGCTGATCCTGTCTAGGTAATTCGAATATACGTTTAGCCATTTTTATCCCTTATAAAATCAACCAAGGCAGGTATTTTAACTTCTGCATTTCCCTTAATAAACCCTCTATCCAAGAATACATTATTATAGCTACAACAAGTATCTGGAACTAACGCACATGCATGACAAGCCGCACGGTTTAGCCATGACGGTCCTTGTTTTTCCATTTCGCCACATACAGGGTCCAATGAGCACCACTCTGCTTGACGTAAAGCATTATCTAGTAAGCGCAAGAACTTGCTTGGCTCTACTAAGTTTACTATGCCACCTAATGTACCTGCTATATCAGGTACAGCTGTGTATATCATAATACCAGCCATACTATCATCTGCAGTAGAGCAATAAATACGCTCCTTTAATGAAGCTGCTGGATAACCAGCAGATGATTCTAGTTCACGCATTAATAGATGTGCAAGCGTGTGCATCATTATAAACCGTGGTGTAGGTACAACTTCATCTGGTAATATTAAATCTGATGCTTGATATCTCTGATTTATTTCATTTGCTCGTAACCTAATGTGTTGGTTAGACTCCCACTCTATTAAAAGCTCACTATTTAATGTAAAAAATATACCTTCACCAAACAGTTCTATAGCAGGTAGCCAATCTGCACTTCCGTCTATATCGGGTGGTATAATAATTTGATCTTCACTTTCATCAGATTCAGTAAGTTGATTGACTGATGTTACATCCTTTTTATCAACGTTAATATCTCTAGAGAAACCTTGAAAAACCTCTATTACTCTTAGCCTATCAACTGCCACTAGGTTATCAATCAGCTTTGAAGATAAGTATACACTGTCAGTTTTTGATATATTTTCATCAATGAACTCTAACCAATCATTGGTTAAGTGCCGTGTCACGAAATCTGCCCCACTTGGAAAATCCGCTGGCGTTGTAAGTGCAGTATACTCATCATTTATCATATTGGTTATAGTAAAGCTCTCTGTTTCTTGACCCTCCAAACTTGCTATTGCATCCATAAGTACTTTTTTTGAACATTTTAATTTCGTAGTAGCAGCTTTTATTTCTCGATTTTTTTGTAATGTTCGGGTCGCATTTTGGATAGCACTTAACAATTGAGAGTTTGATTGCAATTGATAAGCAATAGAGTTTCTATCTATATTTGACTCAGGCGGTATAACCAAAGCTCGTTCTGTATGGGGGGTGTAAATCCTGGCATCATTAACTTCAGTAATAAGATAGTTATCTCCAGACTTACTTTTAAATACAGTTTTTTCAAAAAAGTTCTTAGCATTACATTTTGTACAGTAAATCTGTTTTTTCCCCGCTCTTACATTTTTTATCTTAAGGTACGCTGTATGAGTTTCTTGCACGCATTTATTCTGTTGGTTTCTGTGACATATATAATGCCAAGGCACATCTCTTAATTCACCATTTTTACTAGCCGCACACCATATCACTTGCTTTAATAACTTTTTAGAATTCTTACATGTATCAGCTGTACAAAATATTTGAGCATCTATTAGTTTACTGTTATTTTCATGCGAGTCCCATGGCTTAAAATAGATAAGATCACAATTAGTACAACGCATCCATAAGGGGAAACGTTGAATAGGTAACGTTTCTCCTTTTACTTCTATATTTTGGCTAGATTTTATTTGAGCTTCAGGTGGTAATAATAGTCTTTTAGTAGTTTGAAAGTATGTTTTTACACGTTCTACTGCATGCAACTCGACCAACTTACTCTCACTTGGCCATTGACTAGTATCGCTGACCTTGACGAGCCACTCTATACCATCATAAACTATGGACCCAACTCCAGAATGACCAGTTATATGAGAAAAGCGTACTGGTGCAAACCATTTATTACTATAAACAAATTTATTTTTATCTAAATCTATTTCAAACAATGCTGTTTTTTCTACATTCCGCATGGAGTTTAATGTTTGCCAAACTCCAGAGTATCTATCATTATCAAAAGAAGTTAGTAAGCTTCTCCCAGATTTATCAAATGACTGATACCTTAAATTCATCGCTGAAGAAGCTTCAACTCGCCATTCATCAATTAGTAAATCCAAACTATCATAAACTTCTTGAGTATGATCAGTAGCGGCATGTTTTATACGCTGCTTTAACTTTTTTATAATCTTTGCAGTTGCAGCAGTACTCTCAACTTCACTTAGAAAGCTTTCGGCTTCTGTATTTTTTAACAAACCATTTTCACCATGTCTTAATGCTATTACCAGTGCTGCATGCAGAGCTTTATTTCTCACTTGCTCGGTAAATGGCGTTAAGCTAGAAGGTTCAACGAAGCGATAAAAAGAACTATGAAAAGCTCTGAAGTTTTCATAGTGAGATAAACTACGGGCTTGAGTTTTATAATAATTGATGAATACAATGCCAGGAATACTACTACGACCAACACGACTACTAGCTTGTATATACTCTGCTGTGGTTAAGGGTTGTCCATTCATTACCATCAGAGCAAGCCTTGGCTCATCTAAGCCCACTGAAACCATATTAGTTGCTAAAACTGCATCTATCGCATCACTTTGTTTAAAGTTCGAACCTAAAGAATCGAATACTTGTGTATTGGTTTCAGCAGTGTTACTTCCGGTGAGCAACTTCGTATTAATGGAACGTGTAGGGAAACATTGATAATATAGTTCTGAGATATTATTGCTTTCCAAAGGCTCCCTTCCTGCCGCCCATTTACCATTAACAAACCTATCATATGATGCCTGCGATTTCAGAGCTTCCTCAATTCTTTCAGAATAGTTAGACTCATATTTTTCTGCTTCACCAATAAAGTGGCTCATTAGTAATCGTTGTTGAACTTTAGGGACGTTATTTTGAAAATTTGTTTGACTATTACTTACACCTTTTAGGCTGCCGTGATAGACCATCTGAGTCCACCATGCATCTTTCAGTTCATCTTGTTGATGAAAAAGAATTTGTGGGGTGGCCAATAACGTACCTGCTAAATCTTCAAGACAGTTTTTTCTCTGTCTATTAAAAGCTAGATAGCCCACATAAAGTCTTCCTGGCTTTTCATCTAAAGAAACCTCCTTAGCGAAATAAGAATCTTTTTGACGCAATCCGACTGGTGGAAAAACGGCCATGTCGCGGCCAAACAATGCTTTAATCTGTTCTGATGCTTGACGAATTGTAGCCGTAGATGCAATAAACTTTGGAAATACACCTCTTGAAGTTATAGCTGCCTCAAACCCTGTTTCATATATCCCTACAATAGAACCCAGAGCTCCAGAAATAAGATGCAGTTCATCTTGAATAATGAGTTCAGGAGGTCTGTTTTTTTTACCACCAAGAAAAACGTTCGCTTTTTCGTCCCATGCAAATCTTGCAAATTTATCAACCGTTGCTATCAGTAAACTAGGCGGATTGTTATAGAGCGCTTCATCGACCACATTAAATGGTAAAACATTATCTTTTTCTTGACCAAAATCGCAATTGTGGTTATTACATGTAAAGTGAAAATTATTTTCATCTACTAAATAACTCTCACTTGTAAATTTATCAGCACACCAAGGACATTCATTTAAGACAAATTTACTAAAATTTTGTTTTTCTTTAAATTCTATAGCTTTTGAAAATGAATTTGGTGATGAATCTCCACCTAACCAAAGACCAACGCTAAAAGGCTCTTCACCTAGCATCGGCTCTTTCCTACGTATAAGCTCGAGTGCGCCTATAACCTTACAAGCACGAACAAACTGCTGAGAGGTTAATAAACGCAAGGTATAACGCATAATAGCAACAGTACCATTACCACTACTCGTATAACTTAATCTTCTATAGACAAATAGAAATGCCATTACACCTAGGTAGGCTTCCGTTTTACCGCCACCTGTAGGAAACCAAATCAAGTCAACTAGGTCTCGATAGTCATCTTCTTCGTTAATGGTTGACTCTAGGACCATCAAGAAAAAAGCCAATTGGAACGGTCGCCAGGTATATTCATGGTTGTTTGGGCGGGTTCTTTGCATTTGTGCAAGCATAGCCTGATTGGCTAGTGCGAAAGATTTCTGCACTTTAACATCTGACTCTAGAACAGATATGCTTCTTCGCATCCGCTTAGCAGCTGTATGCATACGTTCGATGATATTATGCGCTGTTATTTGTTCGTCATCATCCTCTGTTTTCTTTAGTTGTTCTTGCGTATTAATCCAATCTAAATAGTTTTCCACAAAATGGTTAAGCTGCTCAAAAGCAGCTTCATTAGTTTCTATAGTTTGTAGAAATTCAAAGTCTAATACACGGCTAAATGAATCACTTGTTTCTGCGGTTACTTGAGGCACTTCAAATGAAGGCATAAAGTCACTATAAAGCATGATTTCACTATTACTAGCCTCCTGCCAATCTACTGCGACACCATGACCAATAGCATAAACATGTTGATCTTTATAACGTAACTCTAACTCTTTTTCTTCTTCAGTTAATAACTCTTTACTAACACGAGGGTAATTACGTAAGCATGACTGATCAAAGTGGCAGGTTAACTCCACCTCAAATAAAGAGCCCTCTACCCGCTCTTTCAATTCTTCAAAATAATCATCCCCAATGTTTTGAGGCTGACTATTGTCTTTCGGTGTATTTGATAAGGTAACTGTTACTATCTTTCCATCACCATAAGCACGAACAACAATATCTATTCTGGCCTTTTCTGCATAAATATAATGCGTTGATGATTTATTTATTGATATACCATTTCCATTCCCATCATCGATACCTAACTCATCTAAATATATTTTTTTCCATTGACGTTTACGGCTCTCACTAAGACCACTATCTTTAGAATCTATATGTTCAAACCTTACAGCCTTATAAGATATTTTTATATTGGGTAGACTTGAATCAACATAAAATGAAAAGCCCATAGACGAAGGCGGTTGGTAGCTTTGAGTTGTTTTTGAAGATATTTCTCTATCTTCATCTTTAGCATCATCTTCAACTTCGTCTGATACACCTGCAGGGTATAAAATACCAGTGGTATATCTATTAAATGGATTAGGCTCTACAAGAATTTCTGATTGTATTTTCTCATCAAACTTCAACTTCTCACCAGACAACCTCTCTTTTACCCACTGAACAAAATTTTTACGCTCTTTATTATAATCAACCATTTATAGTACTCAACGAACTGTGAAATATATTAAAAAAACTAGAAGACGAAGCAAATTATGTTCGAGTTTACCACAAGCATTATGCGCTATGCGTTCAATCCCGTAGAGATAAACGCTGGTTAAGTTAGTTCGGTATAATTACTACGCATCAAACTGCCCCAAATGTATCGGATATTAGAGGCTGCTTTATGGACTTTTAATATTTATACTTAAGACATGCATATATGTATAAATTACGCCAATCTCAACTTATCGTAGGCTTTTGATTTTTATAGAATTTAAAATTCTAATTGTTTTAACTGAAATTTTAAAAACTAAGTAAACCAATACCTTAGAAAAATAAGTTGAGAGTGGGGTATAAATTATTATTTTCTCCAAATTGGTTGACTAAAACCCTGATATTGGCGAGGATAAGATATAGAAATAGCCATGCATCGCTTGATGACAGCTAAATTGAATTAGGCGGGTGAGCTGATGAGCAACAAAGAACAGAAAACCTTTAGTTTACGTCAACAACGTTTTGCCTACCCATCTTCTCATGCCGCCAAACGCATTGCTCAGCGTACATCTATGGATAGTATGGAATTAATGAGCTTGATTGATAATGCAGCATGTGTGAACATCGGGCAGCATGCAGGTTCATATCGTCGCCATCTACTATTCTTTAGCCCTAAGGACAGTTTCTACTATAGTCAGTTCAATATAATTTCGACACAAGGAAACCGAGCGCAATTTATACATTAGTACGCTTAGCGAGGATGACGATGTAGCGGATTTATATAGACTTGACTATATGTGGCTATCCAAGACGAACGTAATGGTGAGATAATCACCGTTTTACCTCCAGCCTATCATAGGAACTTAGCTTGGAAGATTAGTACTGAGCAATGCCAGATGGCAAGAAAATATTACGAGTCATACAATGAAGCTATTGCAGCATCACAATCTAAAAAGAATGTAGCAGAGCGGCATTACACATTACGGAAGAAAGATTTTCAATCAGTTAGGCATGTCACACTAACTACAAACTCTCACACATATAGAGTATCGGTTCAAGCCCTGTATATTGGTAAATATCTTGCACCTAAACGCAAAACACTATTTAAAATATCTATAAATTACTATATAGATGATTTTGAGGAAAGTGTAAAAGAATTGCTCAAAGATCCAATGCTACACACACAAATTGACGATGAAATTCAAAACAAACTTCTGTTTCAAGATAGTATTTATGCATTATGTTTCCGCCAATACAAAGATACCTCAGTTTTTTATAATGTAACATTGCGCAGTCAGTATGAAGCTGAAATTCATGCCGAGCAGCATTATAAATCTCAACTTAAACATATGAGAAATGTATTATCTACTTATTCTAGTTCTTATTTAGCTTTACCCACTCCAACCTGCATGAAGTTACCACGCTTATGCTGGGAGCCTTTTTTAGATTAGATACATTGACCGTTAAATCCTTGATAGCTTCTAATATAAAACCTTACTTCGACTGTACCCCTCCCCTAATTACTGAGCATGAATCCTGCAACATTATCAGATAATGGATTATAAAGTGAAACTAAAACAATACTCACTCAATTATATCTCAGAGCATTTTATTACTTACCATGACGAGTTTAAGCAACTTTACATTCTAACTTATGAGATCTTATCAAAATTAGAAGATGATTTTCTTGAGATAGAGATTGAAAGAGCACTAGCAGCTACTACATTTGTTACAATAAAAGACAAAAACTTCATCTTCTTAAATAATTATATTTTAGCAATCTTTTGTAAGAGACACATACAGCAAACTACAGATAAGCAAGTACATTGTATCTGCGTTAACAACAACGAATGCCCTGAATTTCATAGGTTGGAAACTATTTTTTATGAACTTATTAACTTTATAAATAGAGCCATTCGTAGCCAAAAAAACTTAAATTACTATGATGTACATAAAGATTTGATCAAGATTTTGACCACAGAACAATGTCAGTATTTGTTTAATCTCAATAGCTACTCTATCTTGCTATTTTGCAGACACATGAATATCCATGAAAAGACATATGATAACGCACGGAACGAGTCAAAAAATAGCGAGAAATATAATGCCTGATGATGGTAATCAAATTGTTCTGTTGACGGATAACCAGCTTATTGAACAAGTTGATTTTTTAAGTGTTGAAGATGAATATAACTACACTGAGAACTGGATAGCTTCATTAAAGGAAATTGCCACTTCAATTAATTCAAGCATTCAACAACGATCGCCACCTTTAATAGAGCAGTTGATAGCTATAAAAAACGGTTTGCTTTTTCAAGAAGAAGTCAGTAAAAAGACACTTAATGCATTACCTCCGATTCTACAACCGCTTTTCTTGCTAGCTAACTTAAGCGATGATGAGCACAAAGAAATCATATGGTTGTGCATATCTATTCATACGTACTTGTTATTATCACATCACAAAAAAGCAAGGACGCATTTAACGAATATAATTAACAGATTCAAATTACCCGTATTTTCTAAGGCTAAGAATAACCGATGGATTTGGAGGATATTACCAAAACTTGACGAGTTAGAAGAGTTATCAAATACAGTAGACTTCATCTATTTATTCTTTGTAGAACAATTGAGAATAGTAGCGTATGAACAAGAAGTACGAAAAGAGCTGCTAACAAACACTGAGGAAAGTGACGCAACCATCAAATTGCGCAGTAAAAAATTTAAGCAGCTTGACGCAATTGTTAAATGCTTTGAGCAAGCCTACTATCCTAATAAGAAAATCACTCGCCAGCGCAAAAAGAAAGATAAATATTTGGATCCTTTTAAAAGCGTAGCCACCGAACAGTTAGCTAGTTTTGTGGACGGTTCAACCTGGGTAGAGAATAGTTACTGGAATCTGAGTAGATACGATATTGAAAACGAAGCTCCACATTTATACTATCAATATCCTTCAATACCAAATTTTGATGATGAACTATACTCACCAAACTCAAGAAAACCTAGAAATATTGAAGAATATATTGATACTTTAGAACGTCCACTAATTGTCAGTTTAGATTTGCCTGATAAAAAAGTTCGTTACATGCAACCCTTACAAAGAATAGAGAAAAACGTTCATCACAGCTATATCAGTCAGCGAGAGTTAGAGCTTAACTCTAATGTCCGAACGCTTTCTGTTGCAGGCTTAAAACAGGTTTTTGGCAGATTAGCGATAGATTCACATCGATACGACTATAAATATAATAAAGCCTCTTTAATCTTACTCCTATCAATGATGACAGCGGTTCCTGTAGAGTTTTTGATAACAACTGGTTTCATTGCGGATTCCGGGTTATTCACCGTTTTCGAAGATACTGCATATTTGCAGTATCAGCTACAAATCACTGATCGTAAGCAGGAGTATGATGCAAGTATCCACGAAAACCAAGAAAGTATCATCCGTCTACCTATGCCATCGGGATTAATAAAACTCCTTTCTGATAAAAGAAACTTACCAAGCAAGGAGGATATCTCAGACTATATTCGGGCTATAAAGGAAGAGGTAGACTTACCCTATCTATCAATAGTACGGATTGAAACCGCTTTACATATCATCTTACACAGATACATTCAGGGTAGTAATCAACATATTGCCGATCTGATTTGTCGAATACCAGCATCTCTTGCGCCCTCTACCTACTACAGCAGCCATAGTAACGATTTTCTTATTAATCGTTATCGTCAAGCGATAGAGCTGCTTAACTATGATAATCAATTAGACGATAGTTTTATTAGCCAGCCGAGCACCAGAACAGATTTTACTACAGGCTCTGGATTTGCCCTGACATTAGAATACGTTAATACTTTTTTACAGAACCTATGGGTATGGGTTGATGATAGCGTTAATAAAGAGGAGCACTTTAATAGGTATAGCGCTCTTGTTTGGATCCAGTTTTGTTTGTTGACTGGTACTCGTCCAAATAATGGACTGACTAATGTTAAAGATATTGACTTAGAGGTGGGTTGGTATGAAGTTGCAGATAAACCTAATAAGGCTGTCAAGAACCATCGACTAATCCCGTTGTGCCCTACTCTTTTGGCAATTTTAAAAAAGTACCAATTATTTCTTGTCGATTATCAGCCTTATGCGACTGCCAAGGTCGATAAAATGATTCATCAGATCAAACAAGAACAAGATGAGTTAACCTTACTAAATATGCTATCAGATAATTACGATAAACTTATTAAAATCAAGCGAAGCCATATCTCAAAATTATTAGCAGACTACATGCCTTTTGAGGACTCTTATTGGACACGGCACTTCTTACGTACCCAACTTGAAAAACTTAACGTCTCAATGATATTGATCAACACAGTGATTGGTCATGAAAAAAACCGACAAGAAGCATTGGGACAATTCTCATCAGTAAACAAGCAACAAATTTGGCAAGTGCGTGATACCTTTGAGGAAATCGCACAACAAATGAATTTAAGAATGTGATAGCAAATGAAATCATTAAAAAATAAATCAAATGACGATAGCAACAAGTCGCTTAAAGAACTAGCAAATCCGCATCAAACTCAGAAATCTAAACACAAGAAAAAAAGTAAGGCTCGTGAGGTAACAAAACAGCCTATTAACCCTTCAATCGTAAATAAACATGTTTTTCCACCTAAAATTATTGCTGGGTTTACCAAACGAAAAGGCGATAAAAACATATTGAGCGTAAACCAAGATGACGTATCAAAACGTACCTATCAAAAATATGAATTACTAAGTATCTTCCAAACTCTATGGGACGATATCCAAAAACAAGCATTCCAAGACTTTCAAAACCTAATCAATCAAAAAAAGGTAGATAAAAGCTTTTACGACTATAAGATCCTTTCAACAGAGAGATATAAAAAGATCTACCTAGAAAAGAATCCCAAGCCAACTGACGATATCAAACTAAAGCAATGGGAAGTAACTTATGCTGATTATTTAGTTCAGTTAGCATTAATGACACACCCACTTGATGAACAGCACTTCGAAGCTTTTTTAAAACAAGCAAAAAAACTGATACATCAAGTCTGTTCTAAAATTTATACTTCAATGGCTCAGTTTCGCTATGCTTGGGAGGTTTTGACTAAATTTGTCAGCTACTACAACACGTTTTATATGCAGTCAGAGTATGCCTACCCTTTACCCAGTGAGCCTGTTTTAGTAAAGGAAAACCCACTATCAATTGATGAAAACTGGGTAAAAAATGGCAAGCTTTTTAATAAAATAACTAAAGCGATGATGGCAGATTGGGTGGCGGCAAGTAAAGATCAAAATCAGTCCTTAGCGTCGCTTGTATTCTCACTAATAGCTTTTGGCGGGATTAATGATAAAGAATTACTGGCTGCTTTAGTCAATACTCTGTTAGATCAACCAGTCTTAACTGCTTTCAATGATCATCATGTCATTGTTTCTGTACGTTACCCTACAAAAAATTATGGTAATGAAAGGGTGGAGTCTCCTAATGTAAGAAAGAGCCCTTTATACATTACTCAGCAAGTTTCTCTAGACGTCATCAGCCAATGCTGGTTGTACCGATGTAGAAAGTTTAATGATCCTTATCAGTTTAGGACGAACACAGATATTGAAAAACTGCTTAGAAACCACCTCAGTATTGTCTTACAAGTACCTAAAAATAAGGTCCCTTCTCTACCATGGTTGCTAAGTTATGCGAGTTATCACTGGGAAATGATGCCTAATGTCTTTGTTGATCAAGCTCTAATCGGAGTTGCACAAGGCAAGCGTAAAACCACAGGTCTACTCACAGATGATTTTTCCAACTTACTAAATAAAGAGTATAAAACTAACAAACTCTCTTTATCAATCGAGGTACCTTTATCTAAAGTCAGCAAAAATACCGTTAGGTATTCTGAGTTGGCGGAAGTACGTAAGATAGATATCGTGAAACGTATTTATAAACAGTTAGACAGTCACTACAATACTCGTCAACAAAAAGAAAAACTCAAAAATAATGAATATGATATTAACTATCATTTAACAAAGATGTTAAATGAAGAGCGTGACATTGCTGAAAATATTTTAATTCAGTTTGTGCTGTCTAGATGTAACACAAAGCCACGCCCTAAAAAAGAGACCATTCAGGGCTATTTAAGTTCGGTAGCTTATGAGTGGCTTTATTTCTTATCAGGACAGCATCTAAACACTTACAGTAGTGAGGATTTTGAAGAATGCTACGAAGAGATCTTAGAGCACAAAGCTGTCTATCGTGATAATAAAGACATCCAATATTCAGCAAAGCTACTGCAGCGGTTACATGATATAGGGGTTGAACACTATCACTTCCCTAAAGTAAGTATTAAAGAGGCCCAGACACAAAGAGTGGTACGTAGCGAATGGATTTCACCACTAGAGTATCAAGCAATTCTATTGAACATGCCAAAAGTTGTTGATCCTCTCGAAGTGGATATGTACAAACTGTTGTTTGTTTTAGCATACCGTACAGGCATGCGGAAGAAAGAGTTGCTTGGATTGAGGTATGAAGATATTGAAGGATTTACCCTTGGTGAACCCTCTTTAGTTATTCGTCCAAATATCTACCGCAGCACAAAAACTCAAGGTAGTATCCGCCGAGTAGCTGTTTTTTCATTACTATCTGATGAGGAATTGAAGTTTTTTAATCAATATATACAACTGAATGAGCTTAATAAAACAGATTATATATTTAGTCCTTCATACGATAAATACCCAATTGATGATGCAGAACCTCTTGTAGTACTGAGAAGAATATTGAGCTTATTCGAAGAAGCTAAAGATCATACATTTCATGCTTTTAGGCATACAGCAATTACCAATTTTTCTCTTATTTTGAATGCTAACAATCAGATTGTGAAAACGTTAACTGGTTACGATAATCAATATATTGCCAAGGTGAAGACCGGGCTATTAGGAGTTAATCATGATGCTCAAGATAAATGGTATGCCATTTCAGGAATAGCTGGGCATGTGTCTCCTAACCGAAGCTTTGAGTATTATATTCATTCAGCAATGCTTATGACTACATACGCTATTGCCAATACAGAAATGCAATTAGATTACGTTATCTTTAAAAATATTACTGATATTAGTAAAGACAGGCTCAAGTCCAATAGTATTCCAATTATCAATAACAAGATATCTATCTCCGATACTCGCAAGTTGACAAAAAAACTAACCTTAAATCAAAGTCGAGATATTCCAGTGAATCTTGCTATTGATATTGCTGATCGGTTCAAGGAAAGTGATGTGTTCACTACTAACATGGCAGATGATAGAGTTCACCGCTATGGCATCAATCAACTAATCAAATTCTTACAGCTGCTAGAGGAAAGTGGCGATATCAAACTATCGTCAAACCATTCATTTATAAAGTTAGAAGATGGGCAGATATTTGCCAAACGCGCTGAGCAAATAGCCCATATTACTACTAGCCAGGGGAAGTGTCGCTTCATTGAAACAACTGATCAACGACAACCAAAGAGTATTAAAAGTAGAGAAAGTTATGAGCTGCTACCATTCATATTAAAGTCAGTTTGGAGCTTACGTGATCAGCAACATGCAGATTACCTGTGGTTTCTACAGATAGTTAGACAAAAAATCACTATTAATAATGCTTATCTTTCATTTCCAGTAAAAGATATAGAAGAATTTCTAAGGTTTGCACAGATCAGTGTGAGGCTTTTACCTGCACAGTCGTGGATGATTGCAGGTAATAAACATGTAAAAGCGGCTCTTAACGATATCTATAGAACTACTGATAAAAAACCAGAGACCTCAAAAATTATTTTCAAGCCTTATAACTCTAGCACTATCAGATTTGGCATTTGTATTACTAACGAACAGGCATCAAATGGTAAAGAATTTTCTGGCTTGCTAAAGTTTTTAGTACACCTTTTTATGATAGTGGATGATGAAGTCTGATAAATATTCCATAAGAAAATACGGTAGATATACAGCCATATGATACTCAATTGGACGGACATGCATTTGCATAATAATTATCATTTAAATATATCTCGATGCATTTAAGGCCAGAAACGGCAAGTAAAAAATCAAAGATTCACTGCTTCTTAGGGAAAATACTAATCAAGTCATCAAATATAACTAATATTGCAGTAGATTTCGCTTACCCATCGAGTAGGGGTAAGTGGTCAAAAGACCCTAATATTAGGGTGACCATGTTCAGACTAAAAAATACGTTTACTTAATCCACCCTTAAAGGTATAATTTATTAGCTATCTTGAAGACCTTATATATAAAGAGATGCAGGTTAATGTAGTATTGCATATCTCAATAAAAATCGAGTGGTCAACATTGCCAAGGTTGGGGTTTCTTGATCGACGGCGGAGCTACTGCAGGATACTGGTATGGTGACTTGCAATATTTGAAAAAAACTCATTAATACTGGCTAACTAAACTTCTACTCTCCATTTTGCACAAATAAAATGCCGTGGTAATAATCGCTTGAGCAGTTTGACCTTTGACTTGGGTGATAAATTTATCGTTATTACTTAAGCTACTCACATTTTGATAAAGCTTTTTCGCATTGTGAAGATGAATACCCTATTTTGTCGCTATATTTTCCAACTCTCTGTCACGCAGCTCATGTCTAAAGTTTCTTACCTTTCTTATAAAGCTTACTTGATAATAGTCGCTTCTTTAGCGATATGAATGAAAAACGATGGGAAGCCATAAAGCAAGAAATTAATTATAGAGTTGAAGAAAAAACTTGGCTCACGATTGACCAAAGAGCAGATAGAAATGAAGCGTGGTTTAATAGTATAATCAAAAAGGTTTAAGCTAATAAACCGCTGCTATGATGGGGTTTCTTGTGCGCGTTTTTGATATAGATCAACACAGGTTGCGCAATGTTTATATCATTAGTATCATCTCAGTTCTAAAATAGCTCAATGACAATCAGGGAAAACTTTATGGCAAAATTAGAATCAAACATCGAATTAGAAGCCGCGGCATTTCGTCGCTTATTGGCTCATTTAGACGAGCGTAAAGATGTACAAAATATCGAGCTGATGAACTTGGCTGACTTTTGTCGTAACTGTTTATCCAAATGGTATAAAGCTGCTGGTGAAGAGCGTGGTATTGAAATCGACTACGAGGATGCTCGCGAGCTTGTTTATGGCATGCCTTACGCTGAGTGGAAAGAGAAGTATCAGCAAAAAGCAACACCAGAACAGTTGGCACGTTTTAATGAAATTGAAGCTGCCAAGAACAAAACGAATTAAAACCAACTAATAGTGGCTCAAATAAAAGAGCCACCATTATATAATTATATCGAAGAAGACAATATTGCCGCTAGATTAGCGGCTTTCTATAGATTTGAGTATGCTACTAAACC
>CAXBKC010000031.1:0-16446 GCA_963975615.1 uncultured Oleiphilus sp. | reverse complement strand
TACTTCTCAACAGAGTTTTTAGTAAATGCTCCCAGATAAGAACCCAAAAAAGAGCGCCTTCCGCCTTGGTTTAGTGATTAATCCCTATGCTGGTGTCGGTGGCCCTTCCGCATTAAAGGGTAGTGATCATAAAGACGCTTTAAGTATTGCGCGTGAAAGAGGCGTCCAACCAAAAGCATGTCAAAGAGTAATTGATATGTTTTTATCCCTGCAAAGCGACCTTGGAACTATTCAGGTGATTACGGCAAGCGGGATAATGGGTGCAGATGCGTGTCTAGACTTACCGCCTTCTTGCGTTGAAATCGTATTTAATGCACCCGCTGAAACAACTTCACAAGATACTCAATCTGTGGCAAAGAGAATTATAAAAGAACATGTCGATTTACTTGTCTTTGTAGGTGGAGATGGTACCGCAAGGGATATATTTACTGCCATAGGTTCAAACCAAACGGTACTTGGCTTGCCGGCAGGGGTGAAAATGCATTCTGCAGTATTTGCCGTGACACCTAAAGCTGTCGCCTCTGTGATAGATAGTATGATAAGTCATAAATTGGTTGCAGCAAGAATGGCTGAAGTCAGAGATATTGATGAGGTCGCATTTGCGAAGGGAAAGGTAAAGACGCGTTTCTTTGGTGAAATGCAAATACCGGATGACCAATTATTAGTTCAAACAGTTAAGTGTTCCGGCTTGTTAGATGATGAGATTATGCTGGACGACTTATGCGCTTATCTTTTAGAAATAGTAGAGGAAGAAACGCTTTATATATTAGGTTCAGGTGGAACACTTAAGCACTTTAAATCAGGGTTAGGGATTGAGAAACCAACCTTGCTTGGTGTTGATGTGTGGTTTGGTGGTGAGGTCTTGCATTACGATGTGCATGAACAACAGCTTTATGAGTTGGTTCAGAAATACAAAAAAGTGAAAGTGTTGCTATCCGTTATTGGTGGCCAAGGCGTCATTCTTGGAAGAGGAAATCAGCAAATTAGTGCACGAATTATTGAACAGGTTGGTATTGGTGCCCTTCAGTTTATATCGACACAAGCAAAGCTCTTAGCGCTTAATGGTCGAGCATTGTCTGTAGATAGTGGGAGTGATAAGTTAAATAAGCGTCTTGCCGGTTTCCATAAAATTATTTGTGGCTATGAAGACTTTGTACTTTATGAAGTCGCTTATGCTTAGCTTCTTATTTAAAATAAGCTTAGCGAAAGCTTGAGATGATTCTAGTACTTGGCATAAGAGTGCAATAAAGTTTGCATTGCGATAGCTAACTGAGTCGATGTGCCGTGCCGATAAATATGCTTGAGTGATTCAATATTAGGCTTGCCAGGCAAAGCTGAATTGAGTGGGGATATCGAAAGACATAATTCATTGATGGCTTGGTTCTGACTAGTTGTCGAAACCATTGCCAAGCCTTCCATTGTTAGAATAGCTTGATCAATGGCTTCTTGCCGCAGCGTGCTTTCAAAACGAATAAATCCTTCTTGCTCTAACCAGAGCATCGTACCAAAACAGCACTGAAAGCGATCACTATGTAGACCGTATTCGTCTACTTGGTCAGCTCCTGCGATATCTTCTACAAAGACATTACATTTTTTAGGAAAAGCTGCGTAAAGTGTATTTAAGACTCTATAACTATCGTGAAAGAATTCTTCAATATGAATGTCAAACATACAGGGTTTAAAACCTTAAAGACTGATTATGACGATCTAACTATCGTTGTGATTAACGTATAGGCCTTAATTAGGCTCAAAAATTTAGGCCTAATTAAGAGTAAATAAAGTTTATTCCTTAAGCTTTACGATTGTTTGTGGCCTTTTCTTAACTGTTTCTGGAGATTGGCGATAGCCTTTTAGAAAACGCTCAAATCTGCCGATGGCATCTTTTAAGGCATCAACTCTAGGCAAAAATACAAAACGATAATGCTGCGTATCTGTTAGATTAAAGCCAGTTCCATGCACAATTAGCATGCGTTGTTGCTTGAGAAGATCGAGAACTAGCTGCTCATCATTAATAATTGGATAAACCTCAGGATCAAGTTTAACAAACATATACAAAGCGCCTTCAGGCTTAACAACGGATACACCTTTAATTTTGTTTAGCATCTTCCATGCGAGCTCTTTTTGCTCCCACAAACGACCACCAGGGACGGTTAAATCGTTGATGCTTTGGTACCCGCCTAGTGCTGTTTGGATGGCGTACTGTGCCGGCACGTTGCAACATAAACGCATTGAAGCAAGCATGTCTATGCCGTCAATAAAGTCTTCCGCATTATGCTTAGGGCCAGATATCAGCATCCAGCCAGAACGATAGCCAGCTGCTCTATAGGCTTTGGACAAACCATTAAATGTAAGCGTGATAACATCTTCAGATAAAAGAGCTAACGGTACATGTACCGCTCCGTCATATAAAATCTTGTCATAAATTTCATCAGCTAAAACAATTAATTGATGCTCTCTTGCAAGGGCTACAATTTCTTTAAGTAGGCTTTCTGGGTAAACCGAGCCAGTTGGGTTATTAGGGTTAATAACAACAATAGCCTTTGTGTTCTCAGTAATCTTACTTTTGATATCTTCAATGTTAGGGTGCCAGTTACTCTCTTCATCGCATAAGTAATGAATTGGTTTACCGCCACTTAAGGTAACTGCTGCCGTCCAGAGAGGGTAATCTGGAGAAGGAATCAATACTTCATCACCATTGTTAAGTAAGGCTTGCATCGACATCACTATGAGCTCACTTGCACCATTCCCTAAATAAATATCTTCAATATCAATATTTAAAATACCTTGGGATTGATAATGTTGCATCACCGCTTTACGCGCTGAATATAAGCCTTTCGAATCACTATAACCCTGCGCATTGGGTAAATTTCGGATGACGTCAGTCTGAATTTCTTCAGGAACGTCAAACTCGAAAGGGGCAGGGTTACCAATGTTCAATTTTAGAATACGATGACCTTCTTCCTCCAAACGCTTTGCTTCACGTGCCACTTCTCCTCGAATGTCATAACATACATTGTCGAGTTTTGAAGACTTCTTAATAATTTTCATGGCTACGTAACCTAATAAATATAGATAAAAAAGATTTTTAAGGAATGAAAGCAAAACAAGGTTTTGAATGGCATTCGTAAGGGAATATATTCTAATAAAAATAAGATCTAGTTTACATGCTATATATTCGATTTACTGTATTAAATAATAGTAGAGGATCACTTTAAAAAAAGTTTTTTGTTGAAAGGGCTGTTTAATTTTAGGAAAAATACTCAAGACTTTATATAATGACTGACTATGACTAAATATATATGTATTAAATTCAGTATCGTTTGGAATAATAGTGATTTCTATGAGTGACTTACAGCGTCAATTACAATTAGCAAAATCGTATAGATCACTTCGTATCTTAGTGATTGATGACTTCGAGAACTTTCGATTATCAATTCGTCAAATGATTCGAGCTTTTGGTGTTGAAAGCATCGAAGTGGCTAGTAACGGAGAAGATGCTGTTGCTCGATGTGAGCATGAAGAATTTGACGTTATATTATGTGATTACAATCTAGGTTCAGGTCAAAATGGCCAACAAGTACTTGAAGAGCTTCGCTATAATAAGTTACTGAAACAAACGAGCATCTTCGTTTTGATTACAGCGGAAACCTCCAAGGATATGGTAATGGGGGCGCTCGAATACCTTCCAGATGGTTACATTACAAAACCAATTACTAAGGCCGTTCTTCAACAACGTTTAGACGGCATGATCGAACAACGTGAAATTCTGAAACCAATTAATGAAGCTATTGATGCAGAAAGTTATGATCTAGCGATCAAGCTTGTTAACCGAGAAATGCAATCCAAAACCAAATACATCACTTGGTGTTTAAGGAAACTGGCTAGCTTATATTACATCAAAGGAGAGTATGAACTGGCGAGAAGGATATACGAAGATGTCCTGTCTAAAAGGGATATAGGCTGGGCTCAGTTAGGTTTGGGAAAAGTGAATATTGCACTTGGCCGTTATGATGAAGCCATTGCTGGCTTAAATAATTTGGTAAAGCAAAACGCAAACATGATTGAAGCATACGACTGGCTTGCTGATGCTCAGCTAAAAAGTGGTAAGTCAAAAGAAGCTCAAGAAACCCTGAAGAGTGCGGTAGAAATATCGCCATTTGCTATTTTAAGGCAAACAAAGCTAGCTGAAGTGTGTACAAAAAATAAAGATATTGATGGTGCAACGGAAGCATTTAGAAGTAGCGTTAAATTAGGTTATAACTCAGTTCATGAATCGCCAGACAATTATTTGAATTTGGGGCGTTGTTTGTCTGATCTGGCTGAGGGCGATGACTCAGATATTGGCAAAAAACGTGCAAAAGAAGCGCTTCATACTTTAGGGCGTGCAACTAAGAAATTCAAAGAGGATGTAGATGTAACAACCAATGCCTTACTTATAGAATCTCGTATCCATAAAGGGCAAGGTAATGCCGAAAAGTCACAGGAGACTTTACAAAAAGCTCAAGAGGCAATTGATATAGATCGCGCAAGTGCTAACACAGCATTAGAGTTTGCAAAAACACTTTATTGCATGGGTGAGGAGTCTCAGGCTGAACAGCTACTTAGTAAGTTGGCATCTCAGTATGGTGATGATCAATCCATCATTAACGATATAGAAGAGCTTCTTGATGAACCCGTCAGTTTACAAAAAAAGCTCAAAGCAAGGCATCTTAACAAGCAAGGAATTGGTGCTTTTGAAAGCGGAGATCTTGATGAGGCGATAAAAGTATTTGAAGAAGCGTTAGTCGTGACCCCAAAACACCCGGCATTAAATTTAAATATTGTTCAGGTAATGCTAAAACAGATTAAGCAGCAAGGTGGTAATCCAGCGTTAAAACGTGAATGTGACTTATGTTTGAAAAATGTTGAGCATATCCCTTCCCAGCATCGACAGCACAAACGTTACCTACATCTCCGTAAAAAGGTAGATGCGCTTAAATAAGGCCAATAATTTCAGTCAGTGTGAAGTTGGATGATGGAAACTAATCTAAACAATGACTTGAGAAGCAGGCAGGGGATCGTTATTATATCCGCCTTTCTTCACCGCCCTTAGCTCAGTTGGATAGAGCGGCCCCCTCCTAAGGGGCAGGCCTCAGGTTCGAATCCTGAAGGGCGGACCATTAAAATCAAAATAATCTCACTAAATTAAAATTCTAAATTCTCTAGGAAATCATAAAAACTTTATACGAAAAAACGGCCTTAATTTATCAGTAAGGTCGTTGCATTGTTTATATTGGCGTATTTTCTTCTATATTGAAGCCAGTCTCAACAGTTGCACCCGCACTGCCGTCTTTAGCTTGTGGCGTATATTCCACGCTCACTTTAGCAAAGTTTAAAGAAATATTTTCTGTTAAACGATCTTCACCACCGCTTCCCCCTGTTGAAACAGACGTCACTAATACATCTGTCATGGTAATAATAAGATATTCAACAGGCTTATCGCCAGCCTTACGAACAGTGATGATAGCTTCCTTGTAATGCTTACCTGTACAGCAAGTATTAATCAAATTCGGCGTAGACTTATCTACATACTTAGTAACCGAAAGATTATCTATTGAAACCTTACCGGCTCCACCACCACCACCAACATGCATTGACCCTGATTGGGTCATTCCCCAGCTCCAAGCTAAAACATCGATTTCCCCACCATGCTTATGATCGACCGCTTCACCTTCAACACCTTCAATTTTTAAAAACATATCTGCTGACATTTTTATACCCTCCAACGGGTTAATAAGTAAATTTGTTGTTTACAGCGTGAGTTAAACTCATGTCTTATGTTTATCAAGTTGCGTGCCAACTAATTACGTCTTAAAAATGTAGCTATGGAAGCTTAATTAACCCTTTTGTAAGTGTTTACCTTAAAGTGACATGTCATCAAATGAATGTGATGTGTCATTGAAGAAAAACTGACACACAATTGCGTTGAAGCTTTTGCTTAGCTGTCTTGATCGGGCATTTAAATTACATCGAAATCTTTCATTCGGCGTTTAAGTGCTGCTTTTGATACTTGAAGTAGATCCACCATTTTATTCAAATCACCTGAAGCCTTTTGGAAAGCATTCCTTAGGTCGTCTACACAGAGGTCACTAGCTGTTCTGACTGAGGAGGTGTTGTCAATTATTTTATAAAGTGCTGCGCGGGAAATATTGAGTTGCTCTGCGGTAGCTTTTAAATCCCAACGCTGTTGCTTTAAGGCGCTGATTAGTTCTGATTCACTCACCGTGCTCGGTTTGCGACGCGAAGGTTTGTCGGGAGCGTCAGGCTTGTTGAATGATTCTGTTTGGATTGAATCATTTTTGCTTGAATCGAATTCACTAGTTGTAGTTTGAGTTCTTTGCGGTAAAAACAGCTCGTTGATGTGTTCTGGAATGGTTAAAAATTCAGCATCCCTGTTATAAATGGCGAGTTGTTGGGCTATGTTTTTTAATTGTCGAACGTTGCCTGGCCAGTCATATGAACAAGCTTTTGTAAAAAAGCCTGCCCAAAAGGATATATTTTGAGCTGTATTTTCGAGATGCCTTATTTCGTCAACGTTATTTAATTCGCTTATCAGGAAATAAGCTAGCAGTCGACCTATATCCTCACGCCGCTTTCTGAGTGGCGGGATGCGTATTTCAAAGCCTGCCAAACGCTGCAGTAATGGGCTACGAAAATGTTCGTTGAGTACGCTTTTTTCAAGGTCTACATCTGTTGCAGCAAGTAGTCTGACATCTACATGGATAGAGCTTGAACTGCCAACAGGAGTTACTTCACCCGTTTCAAGTGTACGTAATAAAGCGACTTGAATTTGCTCATGAGCGTCACCAATCTCATCAAGAAAAAGTGTACCTGTATCTGCCTGTTGGAAATAGCCGGCCCTATCTTTTGCTGCGCCGGTAAATGCGCCTTTCTTACTGCCAAATAACTCGGATATTGCCAGTGATTCAGGTATTGCTGCAACGTTAACGCTAACAAACTTCTGTAAGCTCCGTTGACTACTATTATGAATAGCTTGAGCTACAAGTTCCTTGCCGGTGCCTGTCTCACCACGGATTAAAACCGAAATATTTAGATCTGCAACCCTGTTAATGGTTTGCCTTAGATGATTAATAGCGTGACTTTCACCTAGCAAACCATGCTTTTTGAGTGAGACGGTATTACCTAGCGGGGCGTGATGTATAAAAAGAACAACACGATTGCACATTGAAATAACAACACCATTTCGCCATTCATTACCTACTACAAAAAGCTCATCAACTAGAAGGCGGTTGTTGATAGTGACATTACCCGTAAGCTCAGCAGGGCGCTTAATATTTAGACCTCCATTCACAAGACTCAGCGCTAAAGGTTTACGGCTAATGTATGGGTCGGCAATGCTTCTACTTTTATCAGTTTCAGGGTGGGTAAATTCCGGTGTCAAACGGCAGATGTTCTGGGAGTTCTTCTGCTGTAAGTCTCGGAGAATAGCGACTTCACCAATGCGATCAATATCAGAATGAAAGATGATTGTGGCGATAGGGTAAAGTTTATTTGGTGTTTGTTTAGCGACGAGGCTATGCGTGATTAGCGTCTGATCAATCAACATTATTATTTTTTAAACCCACTATCCATTGTAAGCTAAAGATACGATTATATTTAAACATGATGGTTAATTTATAGCCAGCATTCTCAAAAACCGTTTGTATTGTTTTATTCTATTTAGTAGGTCAGTATTATACTGCTGTTCGTAGCAATTAATTATAAAAAATTTAAAGAATTATTGCCTTTAATATGAAGGCCAACAATCAGTTTTGCTATATGACAAAGATAATACATGCGTTTGTTTTGAAGTGCTTAGTGTTCATGCTCAGTGGATGCACTTTGCCTGCATATAAATTATTACAAGATGCAGGTCTGTCCTATCAAGTCGTAAATTCTAATAATTTTAAGCACTTGTTGGTAACAAACTCGCATCATGATACAAATCAGTCAGTTATTGTTTTTATTGAGGGTGACGGTCGTCCATGGCAGCAATACAATAGAATTGCCTTTGAGCCGACGCCTGACAAACCACTCTTATTGGAATGGTTCTTAGCGACGGACTATTCGTCAATTTATCTAGGCAGGCCGTGTTATTTTGATTTAAACGACCAGCATTGTTCGCCTTATTGGTACACGCACGGTCGTTATAGCGAACCGGTTGTGGAGAGCTTGGTACAAATACTACAAAAAATCTTCACCGACACAAAACTTGTACTGGTAGGTCATAGTGGCGGTGGAACGCTTGCTGTATTGATAGCTGAGAAGATGAATAATGTAGACGCAGTTGTTACCATCGCAGGAAATTTACAGGTAAATACCTGGTCTAATTATCATCATTATTCGCCCTTACAGGGTTCAATGGATCCAATGTTAAGAAAAGGGTTAGCGGAGAATATACAGCAAGTTCACTTTTATTCTCCTTTTGATACGGTTATTCAAGCTCAATGGATAAAGGAGTATTCAGCAAAGCAACTGAATTCGCGAGTAATTGAGTTACCCGTTCATGGCCATGATTATGCATGGAAAGAGTTTTATCCAATGTTCCACAAAGTACTTTTTGAGATGAATTCACACAAAACTGGCGCGATTATTGATTAGGTTTTGGTTCAACTATTATTAGAATTGTTATTCTCTAATAATATTTATGCTCTATCACGTTTGCCTGACTAAGCTTGATAGCAACGATAGAAATAGTTCTCCAGAAAAAGGAAATTTGAAAATGAAAAAAATTAGCCTTGCTTTATTGTTAGTTGGACTGGGAGGGTGTGCTTTTAACCTGGGAGATCAAGCAGAAAATCATCCTGAAGTACCTAAAAGTGCAGATGACCTAATGATTGTAGATTGTCTCTTGCCCGGAAAAGTTCAGCAGCTTGGTCAGAGTTCTCGGTTTATGACTGCTCGTCAACCGGTTAAAAGTACCGTTTCAGAATGCTCTATTAGAGGCGGAGAATATACCGCTTTTGATCGTGCAGATTACGCAACGTCTTTGAAAATTTGGCTACCTCAGGCGCAAAGTGGTGATGCTGAGGCACAGGCTTATGTTGGTGAGATTTATGAGAAGGGAATGGGCTTAGATCCTGATTACGACCTTGCCGCTGTATGGTATAAGAGGTCAGCAGAACAAGGTTTAACTCGAGCTCAAATCAATTTAGGCAACCTATATGAGAAAGGCCTTGGGGTCGAAAAAAATGCAATCACAGCCTTGAACTGGTATCGAAAAGCATCAGGGATTGATTCAGATAAGCTGGAATATGCATCTACCATCATTGCAACTCAAGAGCTCGAAGCGTCTTTGGGTACATTAAAAAAAGAAGTTGCCGACCTTAAGGGTTATAAGCAAAAGAACGAAGTGGCAATGCAGAAAAATCGTGAGGCACTACGAAAAGAGTCAAAGCAGCAGAAAGCTCCGTTAGTAGCGAACTTTGAACCACCAACTATTGAAATTATCGACCCTCCAATCTCATTAACTCGCGGCAGACCTACAGCTCTTTTAAGAAGTGCAGTGAGTGAGCGAGAAATAATCGGCAAGGTTAAAGCACCTGCTGGCGTCTCTCAATTTGTTGTGAATGGAGAAACTGTAAAGCTGGATGAATTTAATCTATTTTTTCTAAATGTACCGATAAAAAGCAAGCAGACTCATATTTCAATGAACGCAATGGACAGAGCAGAGCAAACAGTTGGTTTCGATTTCACGTTGTTTCTTGATCTCGTCGACTCATCACTCGCGAGCACGACACAATCGTCTTCATTTTCAGCTACCAATATTTCTTCTGATAAGTATGGCAAGTTCTATGCTCTGGTGATTGGTAATAATGAATATGCCAATTATGCTAACTTGAAAACTGCAGTAGCGGATGCCACTGAAGTGGCGAAGTTATTAAGCGAGCAATATGGTTTTGATGCACGTTTATTACTAAATGCCAATCGTTACGATATTCTCTCTGCTATCAATGACCTCAGAAGTAGCTTGACCGAAAAAGATAATTTATTGATTTACTATGCAGGGCATGGTGACTTGGATGTTGAAAATGAAAAAGGCTTTTGGTTGCCTGTTGATGCCGAACCAGGTAATTCAGCAAACTGGTTGTCTAATACGTCAATTTCGGATCAGCTGAATACGATGAAAGCAAACCATGTCATGGTTGTTGCTGATTCGTGTTATGCGGGTACCTTATCGACTGCTTCTGTAGCACGTCAAAACCTGAACCTTTCTGATGAAGATATCAGCTCATGGCTAGATGTTATGACAGATGTTAAAGCTAGAACTGTTCTGACATCGGGAGGTGTTCGCCCAGTGCTGGATTCAGGCGGTGGTAACCATTCTGTATTTGCAAAAGCCTTTGTTAAGGCTTTAAAAAACAATAACAGAGTGATTGATGGAAACAGCTTGTTTGTGTCAATACTTGGTGATGTAAGGCGCGATTCACTTGCGATGGCGCATGAGCAAATACCAGATTATGGCGCCATAAAATATTCTGGACACGAAGCCGGTGAATTCTTCTTTTTCCCTCAAGTCAATTAAGAAAGTTATCGTCTTAAGTTCCAATACTTAAGTTAAGTTTTAGCATTCAAAGGGTTTTATATGTCAGATACCGTCATTATTCCAGTAGACAAAAATAATGATGTCGATTTTGGAAAGTACCAATTTATATCCGAACTGGGTGGCGGTGCAATGGGTACCGTATACAAATGTTTTGACCCTGACTTCCATAGAATGGTGGCAGTTAAAACTATTCACAATTCATTACTAATAGAGAGCGGGTCCGAAGAATTTAGAGAACGCTTTCGAAATGAAATGCGTGCAGCAGGCAAGGTGACTCATCCAAACATCGTGTCTGTTTTCGATGCTGGAGAAAAAGATAACTCTCCTTATTATGTCATGGAAATGGTGGAAGGGGAGGATCTCAAAAACATACTTGATGAAAAAAAGCATTTAAGTTTGAAGGAAAGCCTCTCAATTATTAAAGGGGTTTTACGTGGTTTATCCACAATCCATAAAAATGGCATAACCCATAGGGACCTTAAACCTGCAAATATTTTCGTTTCAAATGAAGGTGTTGCAAAAATTGCTGATTTTGGTATTGCAAAGCTCGATAGTTCAGAGTTGACCCAAATAGGTACGATTATAGGGTCGCCAAAATACATGTCACCAGAGCAATGTGTGGGAGAGCCGGTTGATGCCCGCTCAGACTTGTTTTCTGCTGGCATCATTCTTTATGAGCTTATTACGGGAACGTATTGCTTTAAGGGTGATACGACTTCTGCAATGACTCAAAAAATAATGAATGCAGACATTATTCCGCCATCAAAAATAGATGCAAAGCTTCCTAAGTACCTTGATAAAGTACTAAATAAGGCACTTGCTAAAAAAGCGAGTGATCGATTTCAAAATGCTGTTGAGTTTTTAGACGCATTAGACCCCGAAAGTAACAATGCCAAAGCAAGCAATAAACAGTTAATCATCGCATCATTTTGTGTCGTTGTTGTCGGAATTATAACTTTTTTTCTACTTTCATCTGCGCCAAATAGTTCTGATAAAACTTCAAAAAGTATTGAAACATCTAAACAAGATACAGGTAGATTAAATAATGTAGTTCAAAGTCCGCAATCTTCTAAGAACTCGGCGATTGTGTCCTTGTCTCCTGAAAAAACAGCCAAAATTGAAAAACTATATAAAGTCGCTGAAACCTATAAACGTATTGGTCGTTTTGTTTCGCCAGCGGGTTCAAATGCATTTGATGCGTATAAAATTATTCTTTCTATAGACCCTCAAAATCAAAAGGCATTGGCCGGGTTAGAATTAACGCGGGATGCAATGGTCGAAAAAATCGATGAACTTAGAGACGATGGAGAAGTAGGGCAAGCTATTGCTATGGCTAGAGCGGGACAAGAAGTATTTCCTAATTCAACTGTATTTTCCGATATCCTAAAAATTATTGATAGCAGGTAGATTGAATTGACTCAAACTAACAAGCAATCTTCCAATTATGTACTCAACTTTAACTCTTTTGCCAGCACGCATCAGGGTAATGTACGTAACTTGAATGAAGACTCCTTATTGAACAAGCCCGAATTTGGTTTATGGGTTGTCGCAGATGGCATGGGGGGGCATTCGGCAGGAGAGCTTGCCAGCCAACAGGTTATTTCAGAGTTAGAAGCGTTACCTAATTTCGATACACTTTCCGATATGGTAGATGCAGCTGAGGACGCTTTATTAAAAGCAAATCTTAAGCTGAGGATACACAGTAAAAACCATCTAAATAATGCCACGATAGGAACAACGGTGGCTTGTCTCATTATTAAAGGCAAGGCCGGCGCTGTTTTATGGGTAGGTGATTCTAGATTATATCGATATCGTAACGGTGTATTAGACCAATTGACCCTAGACCATAGTGAAGTTCAAGCGCGAATTGATAGTGGTCTGCTATCAGCCGAACAAGCTGAAAAAAGTACAATTAAAAACATACTTTCCAGAGCAGTCGGAGCATTTGACCAACTGGCTGTTGATGTGAATGCCTTTACGATTCAAACTGGTGATATATTTTTACTTTGTTCTGACGGCCTCTATAACGAACTGAATAGCCACGAACTACAAAAAATTCTTCATGCCAGTAGTCTGGAAAATATGACTAATGATTTAATGCAGGCAAGCTTAAGTCGAAAAGCTAAGGACAATATATCGCTAATTGTTGTTGAGGCAGGCTAATGAAGATTAATTTGAATCAAACCATGATTTCGCTCTGTGATGCTTATCATGCAGGAAAGCTAACGAAAGCTGAGTATCGTTCTCAACGATCTAAAGAGCTCGAGAGAATAAGTGGGGAGTCAGAGGAATTTAGCAGAAGTTTTTCAAACTCTTCAGGCAAATGTAAAAAGCACATCATGCTGAGCGGTGTGCTTTTTATTTTTTCCATATTTATCGTTATAGTGCTATTGGTATAAGCTTAAAAAGCCACTTCCCAGCGCCCCCCGAATGCATAAGTATAAAGATTCAGATCACCCAACCCTTCGTTTGTTTCAACATCTAGATAGGCAGACAAGCCATGTTGGAAAACAGCCGAAACGCCACCACCCACGATAAACCAAAAATTATCTACTTTATCGGCAGTAATTGAGAATGCTGTATTTGTAGGATCTAGTGCAAAACGACCACGAATAGCATCACCTGAATCATTGAACTCATTCTTCATTTCCATGCGTAAATTAGGCAGCAATATGCCCCACGAGTAACTAAGAGCGTATTGTGCTTGTGCTCCCATGGTCATTAGCTGAGAGCTAATATCCTGTTTGTCGAAGGCGATCTCAAAACCACCACCATTTGTTTCAGTATAGCTATCAATGTCACCTTCAATAATATCGAGCCGCATGTAAGGTCCGAAAGATAACGCACCGTCTGAGAGGTCATAACTACCACTGACTTGGAATAGAATTTGGCTGGTATCGGTGCTGCCTTTTGCAATTTGATTAAAACCACCAACAATAATTCGTCTATCAGTATCCAGATCACCAAAGGCATACCCTAAGGTAGTGCTCAAATATAATTTATCATGAAACCATGAACCATATAAAAACAGGTTGTTGGTGGTGTTTTCCATGCCATCACCAGTAGAATTAAACTCAATATCACTTGAGCCAAGACCGTAAGCTGCACCAACTACGAGTTTGTCGCTATAACGATAATCAAGGCCAACGGTGTAATTGTTAGAGTCTAGATCATAACCCCTCTCGGTAGCGCTTGAATCTTTGTCACCAATACTAATAGAGCCGTTAATAAAGTAACCAAAGGGGGAGTAGGTGGTTTTGTTAGATTCAGACCCTGCATTTCCACCAGTTTGTAATTGGTGATCATCTGGACTATTAGACATGCTGTCGTAAATAGCATGCAACCATTGACCATTGAGTTTTCCTGATTCGGTATTTATTGTTAGTCCACTTATATTTACGCCGGATGAATTATTTCGCAATTGTGAAATTCGTGAACCGATATTTGAATTTTGGTCACGCGACATGCTGACTGTTGTCATGCTTTGAGATGCTACCTGATCACCTTGTAACGTTACCCGTGCAGCGCTTTGCTCACTGGGGCTAAGGTTGTTGTACTCATTACAGGATGAAGACACGCCTTCGTTCCCTGGATCACAGTAACTTTCAAGAGCATCTATAAGTTGCTGCTCTTCATTGCTTGGTGCGCCTACGGTTATTCTAACCATTGCAGTGTCTGCTTCTGATGACAGGCCACTATCGCTTGAATCCAGGTAGGCGGCATAAACAAAGCTGTCAGTACCAGTGAACCCTTCATTAGGGGTATAAATAACACTTGAACCACTTAGAAAAATAGTACCGTTAGCTGGATTAGTAAGTAGGGAAGCTTCAGGGAGTTGATTTTGTTGACAAGGATTAGAACTTTCACTTGCCAGGCAAACTGAAGTTGGTGAGATTGAGGCGCCACCTTCATCTGTGGCTGTATCATTCCTTAATACTGAAATTGTGACTGATATGTTTTCACTAGTTGTTGCTTGGTCATCGTTGGCCGTAACTCCTGCATAGCTTGTAGCAGAGAAAACTAGACTGCTCAATAAGGCAATAAGCATTAATGTCGGATGGTAAGTTACTGATTTTTTTGGGCGTATTGGCGCCGAAATGAAACTCTGTATTTTTATGTATGAAAAGAGATCTTTCATTATTATTTCCTTTAGGCTGCGATTAAAACGTCAGTTAGAAATTATTATTAGGTAATGCTACAACGCTTCTTTTTTATAATTAGTTTTCCTCAAACCAAACCAGAATGCCAGACAGATTGTCTTTGGCTGGACTTTCAAGTACCCAATTCTTTAAAAAACTACTGGCTTCAAAGGGGGAGTCGCTGTTTAAAGCATCCCTGATCTGTCCTTCATTAATTGAGTCATAGACTCCGTCAGAACACAATAAAAACCTATCACCTGCAAGTAGTTGGTGAAAGCCACACTCAACATCCAAGTATTCATAAACGCCAACAGCACGGGTAATGGCATTATTTCTCAGTGATAAACCATTATCAACTGAATGATCTTTGGTAAGCTGATGGAGTTGATCATTTCTGGATAAATACAGCCTACTATCGCCTGCCCATAAGTAAGCGCACTGGTTATTATTTTGAAGTAATATGACAACCGTACTACCGCAGGTTGTTTCTTTGGTTTTTGCAAATTCAAGAATTTGTCGATTGACTTGCTTTAGCACTGCTTTGACTTGATCAATGTTTGATTGCAAGTCGCCCTCAAGAGTTAGCTGTGATAATTGTTCAACAATTGCTTTGCTTGCTTTATCACCTTGAGAATGACCGCCCATACCATCTGCTACAACCCACATAGATTGGCTTTTATGGACAAGTATTGCATCCTGATTTTCCATTCTTTTGTGGCCGATCTCACTAAAACCCGTATTGGTTTGTTCGAGAAGAGCTAGGCTTGTATTTGAGCTCTTCGCAAAGCTCGGGGTGTATTTACTTGCAGAATGAATCTTGGTTGAGTGGTCATCAGAATCAATTGATGTGTCTTTGAGAAAATCATCCAGCAGTTGTTTGCTAGAAGAGTCATCAGCACTTTCTGAAAATTTCGAATAGTCTGTACCAAGAGTATCTTGTGTCTTCGTGTCGGCATTTGAAAGTACTTGTTGAGTGTTAAATGTTTTTGTGGCGTCAGCTTGTGGCTTTGGATTTTCTGTTTCTATATTAGCTATACAAGGAGTTTCAGGTGGGGCTTTTTCCATCAGCGCTATTGAAAGTTGCTTTTGTCGCCAGTGATTTTTATTGTTGAAACCCGTCAGCATTGAAATGAATTGTTGTTTATTCGGGAGCCCACGATTAATTAACAATGAAGGCTCGAATGCGTGGCTGCCATTACTCCACCAAAGTGAAGCTCCGTTATGTTGTTCCATTATTTGCATGAGCCATAAGCTGGAGATGGCGCCGGAAATGTCGGATTGATCTGAAAGTATAAAACGATGGCTATCTAATGATTCTGGTAAACGATCAAGGCTTTGTGTTTTGATTAATTGTTGCATGCTAGCGCTGTGTTGGAGTAGTTCTTTGGATAAAGATTCAATACTGATAGAACCTGTGCTTGAATCGGCATTTAGATATTTAAGAAACAGGTTTTCCAGCTCTGAATAGATATCTTGAAATGCTGCTGAAAATAATGAGGGTACATGTTCAACTGCTATGGGCGTTGCAATTGTCAACGGGAAGTAGCGTCCAACACTATCGACAGATGGGCCAACTATACCAATATAGGCATTGTTATCGATTACTGAAGGCGCAATGAAAAATCGCCAGATAGGGCTGGTCAGGTAATGTTTTAACCAACTTTCTGCAAGCTGCTGTTGACAAGCCGACAGGTTTTCTTGAAGCCAACTATCCCAGAGATG
>CAXBKC010000030.1:0-16629 GCA_963975615.1 uncultured Oleiphilus sp. | reverse complement strand
TTCAGTTGGCCTAGAAAATGTCGATGATATTATTTCTGACCTAGCAAAAGGCTTGGCAGCCGCTCGCATTTAATAATGTGGTTTCCAAGTATTTCAAATATTTAAGTATAAAACTTAAAACTTTACTGTAGTCTTCCTATACTTATGGTTAGTGTGTAATGCGGCAATAAACTCCAACCTAAGCCTCATGTGTGTTTTGATATATCTTGTTATTATCAATACTCTTTAATCTGTATTCATACGGATAGACATAACTAACTAAACCGTATTTTATGGATAAAATGCGTATTCAAATCTCGAACTTAGCACTTATAAAACTATGAAAAGTACGAAATCACCAATGAGCAGTACTAAAACATCTATGACTAGCACTAAAAGTAAAATCGCTACAACACAGACCGGCAGTAAAGCTGATTCTCATCACTTCAAGGCCTATATTAGACAAGGCGCAAGAGAAGGGGCGCTGATACTTTTAATCGCTGTTTGTATATTTCTATTTATGGCTTTATTAACTTACAACGCTAATGATCCAGGATATGGTACAACGAGTAATAGTGATGTAATCCATAATCGTGTAGGGAGTGTCGGCGCTTTGTCGTCAAGCTTCTTGATATTCTTTTTTGGCCTTGTTTCTTATCTATTTCCTCTATTAATCGCCTATCGTGCGAGTATTGTTTTTAAAAACAGACACCAGAGTAAAGGCTTTCATTGGCCTATGTTTATGGTTCGTTTAAGCGGCTTTGTTTTAACTATTTGCGGTGCCACAGGCTTATTGGCTCTTTACAATATCGCAGGCCTTGATAACACATTAGGCAATGTTACCGTTAAGGTTAATGTTCTCGGTTTAAAGTTATCCGAAGTATTTCTTTCTCTATTTAACTTGTCTGGTAGCACCTTATTGCTCGTTTCCATGTTACTTTTTGGCCTCACCGTATTTGCTGGTATTTCCTGGTTAGGTGTCATGGATAGAACCGGTGCGGTAACATTAAAACTCTGGAACTGTGTCCAAGCCTACAGTCTAAAGGTATGGGATAGAATTCAAGATAAGCGCGCAGAGAAAGCAGAAAACAAAAGAATACTGCATGAAAGAGAAGTGCTTGAGCGTAGCCTTGTGAGCAAGCCGCCACAAATAAATATAAAGAAAGGCGATAGTCATGCTAACGGTTTTTCTAATGGCAAGAAAACATCCCTATTTGCAAAGTTATCACCAACTAAGTTGTTTAAGAAAAAGTCAGACAACGATTCAGACGGTGAGCGTAAAAATACTCAAAGAGTTGAACCTGAAGTCGGCGAAAGTAATGAGGCAAATTATAATCACGACTCTCGAAGTGAGCCATTTGTCATTAAGGCTGGCTCTTTAAGTAAAAAAGATAACCAGCAGGATGAAAACTGCCCTAAATCGGGCATCAAAATCTCTCCATTCGTTAAGAAAAGTAAACCAAGTTCTCGTGCTGAGGATGAAAAACAGGGAAGCTTATTTATTGCCTCAGAGGGCCCTTTGCCTTCCTTGAACTTGCTTGATTTAGCAGAGACAAAAAGTAACTTAGGCTATTCCAAAGATATGCTAGAGCATCTCTCACGTTTGCTTGAAGAAAAGTTAGCAGACTTTGGTGTTAAAGCCGAAGTGGTAGAGGTTAACCCAGGGCCAGTTATTACTCGTTTCGAAATTCAGCCAGCACCTGGTGTTAAAGTGAGTAAAATAAGTAATTTGGCGAAAGATTTAGCCAGATCTTTGTCTGTATTAAGTGTCCGTGTTGTTGAGGTAATTCCTGGGAAATCCGTTGTTGGTATTGAAATACCCAACGAGCACCGCGAAATTGTTCGTTTTCGCTCCGTGCTTCAATCTAAAGAATTCGATGATTCAGAGTCGCCGGTCACCTTGGCTCTAGGAAATGATATTGCTGGTGACCCAGTTATTGTTAACTTAGCTAAAATGCCACACTTACTTGTTGCAGGAACGACTGGTTCTGGTAAATCTGTCGGTGTTAATAGCATGATATTAAGTATGCTCTATAAGGCACAGCCAGATGAAGTTAGGTTTATCATGGTTGATCCGAAGATGCTGGAATTATCTATTTATGATGGCATTCCTCATTTATTGACCCCAGTTGTCACCGATATGAAAGAAGCTGCTAATGCACTGCGTTGGTGTGTGGCAGAAATGGAAAGACGCTATAAATTAATGGCGCAAATGGGTGTCAGAAATGTTGCAGGGTTTAACCGTAAAGTAAAAGAAGCTATAGAAAAAGGTGAACCACTTTTAGATCCTTTGTGGCAACCAGATTTGCATGTCTTAGATGAAGAGCAGCACAGGCCAGAGTTAGTAACGCTGCCGTTTATTGTTGTTATTATCGATGAATTTGCCGATATGATGATGATTGTCGGTAAAAAAGTTGAAGAATTAATCGCTCGTATTGCTCAAAAAGCGCGCGCAGCGGGTATACATTTAATATTAGCAACACAAAGACCATCCGTAGATGTCATTACAGGTCTTATCAAAGCAAACGTTCCGACACGAATATCTTTTCAGGTCTCATCTAAAATAGATTCTAGAACAGTTTTAGACCAAGGTGGCGCAGAGCAGTTACTCGGACATGGAGATATGTTATATATGCCGCCAGGAACCAGCGTGCCTATACGTGTTCACGGTGCATTTGTTGATGATCATGAAGTTCATAAAGTAGTCGATGACTGGAAGAGACGGGGTCAGCCAAATTACCTTGAAGAGGTATTATCTGGAGGTGATAGCACCGACCCAGCCGTTGCTGCTTTTAATGATGATGGCTCTGTGGGTAGCAATGAACAAGATGCCTTGTTTGATGAGGCGATAGCCTTTGTGACCGAAACAAGAAGAGTTTCAATTTCATCAGTACAAAGAAAGCTTAAAGTTGGATACAACCGGGCAGCCAATTTGGTTGAAGCCATGGAGCAGGCCGGTGTGGTTAGTACAGCCGGTCATAATGGCTCTAGAGAAGTACTTGCGCCACCGCCGCCTAAAGATTAATTGACTTGGAATAACTATGAAGAAAACAACAAATAGAGTACTTATCGTTTTAGCTTTCTTAATCTTTGCAACTACCTCTGTCGCTGAGATAGCTCAAACTAAAGATTCCGCTCTCGTTCAGCTCGTTGAAACACTCGGGAAAATTAAAACCTTCTCGGGTACCTTTGTACAATATTCAGTTGATCAAAAAGGCGCACGAATACAAGAATCTCGTGGTGAATTAAAGGCAGATCGTGCAGGTTTATTTTATTGGCATACTTCAGAACCCTTAGAGCAAACTGTAGTTTCAAATGGCAAAGAAGTGACTGTTTATGACCCGGATCTAGAGCAAGCAACTATTCAGGCTGTTGGCATGCAGGCGCAAACGACACCCGCCATATTGTTTAGTGGTGACACAGCGGCAATAGGCGAGAATTTCTACGTAGAAATAAAAACACAGCTTGCCCAAACTATTCAATATTCACTTAAACCCAAAAACAATGAAAGTCTTTTTGAGCGATTAGTTGTCCGCTTTCAAGGTGATAACTTGCAAGAATTACGAATTACCGATGCCTTGGGCCAAGAAAGTACAATGAGCTTTGTTCAAACTCAAATTAACCCTACATTTTCAGATGATACTTTTACTATCAAACTGCCAAAAGGAACGGATATCATTCGTGATATTCCTGCTAGGTAAGTAATCTATGGCATCACTTTTTGACCAAGAAAGTGCTTATGCACCATTAGCAGCGCGTGTTAGACCAACTAATTTAGATTCTTATATTGGTCAGACTCATCTTATGGCGGCTGGCTGCCCGCTTAATCTTGCAATAGAAAAGGGCGCCCTGCATTCGATGATTCTCTGGGGGCCTCCTGGCGTGGGAAAAACCACCTTTGCACAGTTACTTGCCCAGCAATTCGATCGAAGCTTTATTCCAGTGTCGGCTGTGTTGAGTGGTGTAAAAGAAATAAGACAGGCGGTTGAAGAGGCTAAAATGAGAAGGGCGCAAGCAGGTCGAGATACGATCTTGTTTGTAGACGAAGTACACCGTTTTAATAAGTCTCAGCAAGATGCTTTCCTACCTTACGTTGAAGATGGCACCATCATTTTCATTGGTGCTACGACAGAAAATCCGTCTTTTGAACTCAATAATGCTTTGCTATCTCGTGCTAGAGTCTACGTTTTAAAAAAACTATCTGAAACTGAAATACTCAGTGTTCTTAAAAATGCGCTTATTCATCCACAAGGCTTTCCAGATTTTGAGGTTTCTATCTCGGATGATTTATTAGACATAATCACTAAAGCTTCAGACGGTGATGCCCGTAAGTCACTTAATATTTTAGAGCTATCAGTAGATTTAGCTGAACAATATGGCCAAAAGCGCAACGTTACAAGCGATAGTATTGAGCATGTTCTTCAAAGTTCTTTAAAGCGCTTTGATAAAGGCGGTGATATTTTTTATGAACAAATATCAGCACTGCATAAGTCTGTTAGAGGGTCAGACCCAGATGCGGCTTTATACTGGTTTGTCAGAATGATCGATGCGGGTTGCGATCCACTTTATATCGCTCGTAGAGTAGTGCGCATGGCAAGTGAAGATGTTGGTAATGCAGATCCTCGTGCAATTACACTTGCCCTTAACGCATGGGATGTTCAAACTCGCTTAGGTAGTCCTGAAGGTGAGTTAACAATTGCACAGGCAATTACGTATCTAGCCGTCGCACCTAAAAGCAATGCTGTTTATAAAGCCTATAATGACTGCCGTCGATTAGTTCAGTCATCTTCAGACGAAGATGTTCCTATGCATTTGAGGAACGCTCCAACGACACTCATGCAGGATCAAGGCATGGGCAAAGAATATCGATATGCGCATGATGAACCTGATGCCTTTGCTGCAGGCGAAAATTACTTTCCTGAATCGCTTTCAGGTACTATCCTTTATGAGCCTGTTAGCAGGGGCTTAGAGTTAAAAATTTCAGAAAAGCTGGCACGACTAAGAGGTCTGAATGCTGTATCAAATCAGAAACGATATTCCTAGCTTGCTATGCATGCCATTCAATAAACTTTGTTTACTAATTACGTTTAGTTGTATGCTCATCGCATGTGGCGGTTCTGGTGGTGTCTCAAATTCCGAAGACGGTGTGTTGCGGGTATCAGGTACAATCACTGTTCAGCGGGACTCGGATATAGATCTCGACTTAAATTCAAGCAGCTTATTAAACAATGAATTAGATGACCCTCAGTTAATTGCTAACCCGAGTACTATTGGGGGCTATTTAAGTGGTTATTCCGGTGCATATGCTAATGCTAGCAACACCTCTTTTAACCAAGATACTCATGATTACTTCAAGGTTTCTCTGGTTAAAGGGCAAGAGATACAGATAAGTGTTTTTCAGGCAGATTCAAGCCTCGACGTAATTGAACTTGAATTAGCGTTATTTGATGAGTTTGAAGTAAAGCAAGAAACTATCGATATTAATGAATTTAGTTCAAACACCTTGATCGTCCCTGCTGATGGTTTGTATACACTATCCCTTGGTGTCAGTACGCTAACGTCTCCGCTTTTATATACTTTATCCTTGTCGCAATCAATATCGTCTCAAGCATTATCTGTTTCCGATATCAAAATTCTTTCTCAAGATTTTATACCGGGTGAAATTTTACTTAGATTAAAAAAGGGTAAAACTATACCAGCAACAGATAACACGGTTAATAGTGCCTCTTCTACACCACTAAAGACTGCCTCAAACAACACTGACTCAATTGAATCTTTGCTAGAAAAACTACTACAAAAAGAAACGATTCCAAGCATCGCGACAGTGTACCAAGTTCAACCATCGTCAAAAAAACCTTCTATAAAGATAGCTAACTATACCGAGGCAAGTGCGATTAAACAGCTCAGTCTTCTTGAGCAAAAAATTCAAACACTTGAGATGATTACGCAGTTAAATGCGAGTGGAGACGTTGAATTTGCAGAGCCTAATTTTATTTATCACTCGGCTGCAAGTAAAGACGATCCACGTTTATCTGATCAGTGGAATTTATCGATGCTATCGGCACCTGCTGCGTGGCAGCTTTCGAGTGGCCAAGATGTTATTGTCGCAGTTTTAGATACAGGCATTAATGCGACACACGAAGATCTAACAAATAACATACATCTAGGTGGTTATGACTTTATAACTGACACTAAATCTTCTGGTGATGGCAATGGTATTGATGGCGACCCAAATGATGAAGGAACCAGTTTTCATGGTTCTCATGTCGCGGGTATTATCGCCGCTGAAGCTGATAACATGAAAGGTATTGCTGGTTTAGCTTATGATGCCAAAATAATGCCTTTACGTGTACTTGGTGTACAAGACACCGGATCGAGTAGTGATATAGCACAGGCAATTTTGTATGCCGCTGGCTTAGAAAATACCAGTGGAAATAGTCTACGTGCCGATATAATTAATATGTCTTTTGGTAGCGAAGCCCAGTCAGCAACTGTAAAGGCAGCCCTAGATAAAGCTTATGCGCAAGGTCTTATTTTAATTGCAGCTGCGGGTAATATAGCGACAGATACCGCTTTTTATCCTGCAGCATTCGAAAATGTCATCGGTGTTGGTGCAGTATCGAATGATAAAAAACGCTCTAGTTTTTCTAATTTTGGGATAAACCTAGACTTAGTTGCGCCAGGTGGAACGGGTTCAGGAAGTGCTACATTTGATGGTTTTCAAGATGCCATACTGAGTACAGTTGGTGCTAATAACTACGCTGAATATATCGGTACATCTATGGCTGCGCCGCATGTTTCGGCTGTTGCAGCATTAATAAAGCAATTAATGCCGAGTTTAAATGGTGAAAATTTTAAAGCTGCTTTAGATGCAGGTTATTTAACGCAAAGCCTAACTACCAGTACAACAGATATAAATAATTTTTATGGGAAGGGTTTAATAGACGCGGCAAAATCAGTTAATTGGGCAAAGGGTAATGTAATTATGCCCGGAATACTGAGTGTATATCCGACTCAGTTTGGTTTCATTGGTGCAAATACTAAAGCCGAATTAAGTTTAACTAATCCAAGTGATAGTGTGATCAAAGTAACGTCTATAGTGGAGCAAGAAAGCTGGCTTGAAATAACAGCTAAGGACGACGTTGACGATATCAGTAAATTAGGAAATTATTTGGTGGAGGTTAATTTAGCATTAGCATCACTTGGTCAAGGCATTATCACCATCAACTATGAAATAGATAATGGACCCGCTCAGCAACAGATTATTAATGTGTTTATATCAAGAGCTAGTCAAGGTGACCCAAGTGTTGGTAATTTATATGTTTCCTTATATAAGGAAGAGGACATCCTCAACGGTGTTTATCAACAGGCCTATGGCATACCAGCTACCTTAACAAATGGTGCGTATGAGTATTGTTTTAATTATGTTGAACCGGGTCGCTATTTATTAACTGCCAGTACTGATAATGATGGTGATAGATTACCATTCGATAAAGGGGAGGCCGTTGGTTCTTTCCCTATACTTTCTCGGCCGTTGTTTATTGAAATAAGCACGAAGCCTTTAGTGGATATGAGCTTTGACATTCAATATCCATCTTTCAGCTCTAGTGACAATGGTTTAATTGTTTCGCAACAACAGAATACAAAAATATCTAGCTTGATTTTTGAAAACTCTGAATGGGCTCCGGTATCGTTTATAGCCCAAAGTAACTGTTCTAAATAATATTTTTCTTTATTGGCAGCTACACGAAAGTTCGTTAAGCTTGGCCGCAACTTATTTTAACGTTTTAACAAATAGCCTGAATAATATATGTCTGATATAGCAACGACTAATAAACAATATAACGCTAACTCCATAGAAGTATTAAGCGGCCTTGACCCTGTTCGAAAACGACCGGGTATGTACACGGAGACAACTCGCCCAAACCATTTAGCGCAAGAAGTTATTGATAATAGTGTCGATGAGGCCTTAGCTGGCCACGCCGATAAGATAGAGGTTGTTTTATTCGCTGATGGCTCTTTATCGGTTACCGATAATGGCCGAGGTATGCCCGTCGATATTCATACTGAAGAAGGCGTACCGGGTGTTGAACTAATTCTGACTCGACTTCATGCAGGTGGTAAGTTTTCTAACGATAGTTATGCCTTTTCGGGTGGTTTACATGGTGTCGGTGTGTCAGTTGTTAACGCATTGACAACAAAACTTGAGGTTTTGATTCGTCGCGATGGCCAACTACATCGAATAGCTTTCGCGAATGGAGATAAGACAGAAGACTTAAATATAATTGGCACCGTTGGTAAGCGAAACACAGGGACAGAGGTACGGTTCTGGCCAGATGAAAAGTACTTTGACACAGTCAAATTTTCTGTTAGTCGCTTACGCCATGTGCTTCGTGCTAAAGCTGTTTTGTGTCCTGGCTTATCAGTCACCTTTACTAATGAACAAACCAATGAAAAAGACGAATGGTTTTATGAGGACGGATTAAAAGATTATCTACTATCATCAACGGATGGTTTGGAAGCCTGCCCAAGAATACCTTTTACAGGTTCTATGAAAGGTAATAGCGAGGCCGCTGATTGGGCTATCCAATGGCTTGTCGATGGTGGTGAGCTCATTCAAGAAAGTTACGTTAACCTTATTCCTACTGCTCAAGGTGGTACGCATGTAAATGGCTTTCGAACCGGTTGTTTAGAAGCTATGCGAGAGTTTTGCGAGTTCCGCAACCTTCTTCCTCGCGGCATTAAGCTCAGTTCAGAAGACATTTGGGATAAAAGCTGCTTTGTCTTATCTGCAAAACTGCAAGACCCGCAGTTTTCTGGTCAAACCAAAGAGCGACTATCATCACGAGAAGCAGCAGCCTTTATTTCAGGTATTGTTAAAGACTCCTTTAGCTTATGGTTAAATCAACATACAGATGATGCAGAGAAGTTAGCAGAATTATGTATTAATAATGCTCAAAAGCGTCTTAAAGCCAGTAAAAAAATAGCACGAAAAAAAGTGACGTCCGGCCCAGCTCTTCCAGGGAAGCTAGCAGATTGTTCGGGCAATGATATTATGAACTCAGAATTATTCCTTGTGGAAGGGGATTCTGCAGGAGGTTCGGCCAAGCAAGCACGTGACCGTGAATATCAGGCAATCATGCCGTTAAGAGGTAAAATTCTTAACACATGGGAGGTCGACTCAAACCAAATACTGGCCTCGCAAGAAGTACATGATATTGCTGTTGCACTGGGTGTTGATCCAAACTCTGAAGATTTAGAAGGTCTACGTTATGGCAAAATCTGTATCTTAGCCGACGCCGATTCCGATGGTTTACATATAGCGACACTTCTGTGTGCTTTGTTTGTAAAACACTTCAGAAGATTGGTTGAAAAAGGTCATATTTTTGTTGCAATGCCACCTTTATACCGAATCGATATAGGCAAAGAAGTTTATTACGCACTCGATGAGTCCGAGCGTAAAGGTATACTAGATCGTATTGCAGCCGAAAATAAGAAAGGTAAGATAAACGTTCAACGCTTCAAAGGTCTTGGTGAGATGAACCCATTGCAGTTACGTGAAACCACCATGGCACGTGATACAAGACGTTTAATTCAGCTAACTATAGATGACTGGGAACAGACTACCGAGCAAATGGACATGTTGCTTGGTAAAAAGAGAGCATCTGATAGAAAGGCTTGGTTAGAAGAGAAGGGCGACTTGGCTGAGGTCTAGTGTTGTGTGCCAGTTTTACCGCCAGCAGCCTTTAGCTTAGATTGATGGGCTGTAAAATAGAATATCGTTCATCGGCAAACTAAATGTGAGTTCTAGAGCCTATTATTAGCATTCTTAATTGGAGTTTTGCTTTCGAGGCGAGTTCATCTCGTTGAAATTTAGATGCATCTAAGGCCAGTCCACCCATATGAAAAACGATAGTTACCATGGCTTCTGCTAGAGCGTTTATTGTGATGCTATCTGAAGGAGCTTGGTCTGTATTATTGAGTTCTCTTTTGCCCATATAATCTTCGAGCTCAGTAACGAAATGCTGAATTTCCAAATTAATTGCAATCCTAAACTCTTCGGAGTTCCCCGTATGTTCGCGTAATAACAGCCTGAAATGGTTGGTATTATTGACTAGATATTCCATAAAAGTATCGACAGAGGTATCGATTGCGGTCCCTCTTTCTTTAATTCTAGAGCGCGCTTTTCTTAGAAGTTGACGTAAGGCTAAACCAGCTTCCTCGACTAAGGCTAAACCTAAGTCGTTCATATCATCAAAATGACGATAGAAGGAGGTTGGCGCAATTCCGGCTGCACGTGTTACTTCTCGGAGGCTTAAATTAGAAAATACTCTTTCGGGGCTTAGTATTTGAAGGGCTCCATCTAAAAGTGCGCGTCGTGTCCTTAGCTTTTGTGCAGATCGAGTAGTCAAAACTTTACCTTTAATTGTTCTAATTTAGTAGAAGTGTATATAAGTTCATAATTATAGCAGGCTTCTAAAAGAATAAGGTATTTGTATTTAAGACCTGTTAGGTAGGCAGGTGGGGGTTTTCGATATTCTATCGTAGATAAGTATGCTCCCAGCTGTGGCAACATTTAAGCTGAAATTACCTGGCAAAGAAACGACAGAGTGGCACTTTGAGATAACATCTTCTGGTAAGCCACAACTTTCTGAGCCAAGTAGATAAACAGACCTGAGAGGATGTTTGAATTCTTTTAATGGGGTAGAGTGTTCACACATTTCTACGCCTATTACTTGAGTTGAGTAAGGGATAGATTGATAAAATGCATCAAAATCTTTATGCATATATAAAGGGATTTTGTTCCAGGAATGGGTGACATCGCTCGACTGTTTTTTAAATTTCTTCATACCGATAGTGAAGATAAAAGACGCGCCCATAATATAAGCGGAGCGCCAGAGAGTGCCTATATTTTCATCTATCTCAGGGTGTAAAATGCCAATCCCAAAAAAACCTTCAGCGGCATAAGTTTGTTTTAATCTGCTCACTATATTCTCTTTAATCTGCTCAAAATTTGGAGAGGTTCTATTTAACTATTTCAATAGCATCGAATTCTAAGTTTTCTTCGTCGAATTGATCTTGGTCTGAATAACCACGAGGAGTGAAGAGTTCAGGTAAAACCGCTTTATTGGTTTCTTGGCTGATTACGGCTTTGGGTTGTATAGGTTTTTTCTCCATGTAATTAACTTGTTGAGAAGGTTCAACCGGAGGGCACGCTTGAGTTTCTTGGGCTAAAGACTTCATGTTCTTAATCTGCTCAATAAGCTTATTACGCTGGGAAACGTAACCTTGAGTTTCTAGAGGGCTAAGCTTCAATAGTGAGCCAAGTTCAGAGAGGAAATCATAATGGCTTATCATTTGTTGTTCTAACTCTACATCTGAACTTTTGTGGAATGCCTGTGCTTCTTTCGAAATAAAATAAAGCTTTTTTGCAGACTGAAGCGTTTTTTTAGACTCTTCAGAAATGGCATGCTTGTCTCTGTATGATTTTTCAATTAGTGCTTGTGTTGTTTGCAATAAGCTTTCTGCTTGCTTTAAAGAGTTCGGTGCATAGTCTGAAGCGTCTAGCTTTTTTGCATCCTGAATATACTTCATTGCCTCAGCTAGATTAATTTGTTTAAGGGTTTCAATTTCAAGTTGTATCATCTGTTTTATTAATTCGGGCTCTTGTTGAATAGCTAATTGCACTTCATTGTTTTCCAATGTTTTCATAAGCTCACTAAATTTATTTTTAACTTTATTAAATTCGTGAGGGAAAAAGCTGTGGGCTTGAAGGCTTTTTAATTCAGAAAAATGAGCATCTGCTATTTTTAAGTGTACTTTGACAGCAGGGTCATTTTTAGAAGTAGCAAATTCCTCGTTGGACTGAATAAGTTTTTCTGAGGCGCAAGCGGAAAGCAAAAGAACTGTGAATGTATATATTAAACGAAGACGCATTGTGTGTATCTTTCCATGATAGTGGTGAGTTATTTGGTAGTAAAAATACAGATTATAAAGTTAATTTATTTTTTAATAGTTTCAGTGTTCACATAATGAATCTTTCGTTTAGGGTTAAGCTTGTAAAGCAGTAGCTGAATGATGATTTACTGGGCCATTTCCACTACCTACATTTTGTAAATTTGCTGTTCTAAGTGCTGCTTGCAAGAACTGACCTGCGTGCATTACCGCTTTCTCCAACTTTTCGCCTTGCGCCATGAATGCCGCGATAGCAGATGAAAGAGTGCAGCCCGTTCCATGGGTATTTTTTGTATCAATTTTCGCATACTCAAACGTAGTGCATTGAATAGATTCTGTGTTTTTGTACTTTGATTGTTGGTCATGATTGTCGGTAGTCCAAACTAAGGTATCTAGACAAGTATCCCCTGACAAATGCCCTCCTTTTAGCAGTACAGCCTTAAGTGAGTATGTTTCGACCAGTTTATAACAAGCTTCCTTTAGGTTTTCTTCTATCCAGGCCTTATCAGTGCCCAATAAAGCAGCTGCTTCTGGGATGTTTGGTGTGATTAAGTTAGCGAGAGGGAAAAGGAGGTCTGTTAGTGTTGTTATCGCGTCGGCATCTAATAAATTATGCCCACTCGTCGAAACCATTACCGGATCAAGAATAATAATATGTGGTGAAACATTACTTAGTTTCTTGGCAATTATTTTAATAAAAGACTGGTTCTTCAGCATGCCTATTTTAATTGCTGAAAACTTAATATCAGAGAAAACGCTATCTAATTGTTTGGAAATTATTTCGGTTGGGAGGTCATAGACATCTTGAACTCCGAGTGTATTTTGAGCCGTTATGCTTGTAATAACTGAAGCGCCGTAAGTATTTAATGCTTCGAATGTTTTAAGGTCGGCCTGTATGCCAGCACCACCAGAAGAGTCCGAGCCTGCAATCGTTAAAACGTTCTTTTTATGAGTCATTTGGTATTTTAACCTTAGTGTTAAAAGAGGTTTTATTCTACACTAGCCAGCTTAAATTTCTTGGAAATTAGAATGATAAAGCCGTTTTTAATTAGCTTATTGTTTTTGACTGCTTGTCACGTTAATGCAGGGCTGACCGCAGAAGATGTATTAGGCGAGTACTGGGCAGATCCGTTGTTTGGTGAAGCAGCAGAATCAGTCACAGTACAGATTGAGATTTTGAGTGGCCGAATTTGGCCTGAAGATATCAAAGTTCCAGAAGCCGAGACGGTTCGTTTTGTTTTTTTTAATAAGTCTAACGATAGTCATTTGTTTGTCTTTACCAAAGATATAGACACATTGATGGCTCAAGAAAGTTTTCAGAAATTCATTCAAGATGAAATTTTTCATTCAAAGCAAGAAGCAAGAGCTGACCCAAGAAGTCATTCTCACTCGTCTAGCAGTGTCGATGAGGCAGAGGCGATAGTGAAAAGATTAGATCAGAGGCCAACTGTATTTGTTAAGCCAAATGATATTAAAGAGATATTGGTGAGATTTAATACACCAGAAATGATTGAACTACGTTGCGTTATCGATGCACATAAAGAAAAGCTTATAAAAGGAAGGATAGAGGTGTTAGTAAATGAACAATAGACGTCACGTGCACGCAGTAGCTTGGCACAGTGAGCAATTGGTGTTGTTGGATCAAAGAAAGCTACCAGTTGAAGAAGTATATGTAATTTGCCAAACGCTAAATGATGCTATCGAAGCGATTAAAAATATGACAGTGAGGGGTGCGCCCGCTATTGGTATTGCAGCAGCTTATGCTGCTGTTTTGTGTGTAAAAGAAAACCTTAAGATGATTAACCAAGGCGAACGAAATACTCTTCAAACTGCTATATATGATGATTTGGCGCTATTACAAGCAGCTAGACCAACTGCGGTTAATTTAGCTTGGGCAATTGAAAAAGCTTTGGATGTCGTTAGAGATCCAGATATTCCTCTAGTAGATTTACCTCATCAATTATTGATGTTGGCAGAAACTATCCATAAGGCGGATATTCAGAATAACCAACTAATGGCTAAATTAGCATGTGATTACATTGAAGAATGTACAGTGGTTCCTTTTTCAATGATGACACATTGCAATGCCGGAAGTTTAGCGACCGGAGGGTATGGGACGGCTCTTGGCGTCGCGAGGCTTGCTTGGCAACGTAGTTTGATAGATAAGGTTTATGCAAATGAAACTCGCCCCTGGCTTCAAGGCTCAAGACTCACAGCTTGGGAGCTTCAGTATGAAAACATTCCCGTTAGTTTAAATGTCGACTCGGCAGCGGCTTGGTTAATGTCGAACCGAAACATTAAATGGATAGTAGTTGGCGCCGATAGAATTGCTGCTAATGGAGATGTTGCAAATAAAATTGGTACATTCCAATTAGCCATAGTCGCTAAATATCATGATGTTAAAGTGATGGTGGTTGCGCCTAGTAGTACGGTTGATCTAACTATTGAGTCGGGTGACTTAATAGACATTGAAATGCGTGATGGCAGTGAATTAACCCACTATCAAGAGCATTTAATTGCTCCTGCTGGTGTTGAGGCCATTAACCCAGTGTTCGATGTTACGCCAGCTCACTTGATAGATGTAATCGTTACAGAAAAAGGCATTGTTGAGCAACCTACACACGAAAAAATGTTATGGACCTTATCATGAAAAGTATAGAAAAGGCCGGCGGACTGGTGCTTTCAAAAGAAGCTTATCGAAAGAATGTAGTCAATTGGCTTCAGACGATAGTGATTGGTCTGAACTTTTGCCCCTTTGCTAGAAAGCCCTTTGAATCTAATCTGGTAAGAATAGTTTGCGAAGAAGTGGTTGAGGAAGATGCTATTCTTGAACTTGTTTTGTCCGAGCTTCTGAAACTAGAAGAGACGGAAGCTTCAGAAATTGAAACAACGTTAATAGTTTTACCAAAATCCTATGAAGACTTTAATAATTTCAATAGCTTGTTGTTTGTTCTTAATAATGTACTTGAGCTTGAAGGCTTCGAAGGAATATTTCAGATAGCAAGCTTTCATCCTGCTTATCAATTTGCAGGCACAGATATAGACGATGTTGAAAATTACACAAATAGAGCACCTTATCCAATTTTGCATATCCTTCGTGAAGATAGTCTATCCAGAGCGTTAGACATTCATCCTGACCCAGATGGCATTCCTGATAAAAATATACGTTGTCTAAAATCTCTCTCTCAGGAAAAATTAAAAGACTATTTTTATTATTTATATCAATAACTACCTTGTAGTATTTCACACCATACATTAAAACATTCAATTTACTAATTGATTTAATTTAAATGTTTACTATACCTAATAATTATGCTTGTAGTTTAAGTTCAATGTAATTATATAGCGTGTCATATTATGGATAATAATGAATACTTAATTGCTCGTGTCGGACGGATTAAGTTGGGTGTCTATTGTCGCGATGTCGAGAACGTTTATAGCGATAGAATTCGTTTATATCGAATTTTTTATCAAGAAGGTTTTTTGCGTGGGTTAACTATTTTAAATAACTCGGTGCTGCAAGTATTAGATCTTCGTAGGCGAATTGGAATGGAAGACAGGTCAATATCAGAGCTAGTGACTCTTATTACTTTTAATACTGGATTTGAAAAGCGCTTGGCGGTTATTGTCGATGAAATTATTGGAATGAAACTTGTTGATAGTGATTGTATTCGTAAGAATGATAAATTTTTAAATAATCGTAGAGCTAATATTGATCTATTATTTCCTATGATTGCTGTCCTAAATGACGGCTGTCGAGAAGATAATATGCAGGATGATGGGCTAATTTATTTACTCGATGCTACCTATCTAGAAAAGCATGAGCCTGTCGTTATTGAAGATTCTGGAGAGCTAGAGCTATTTTAGTTCAAACACAATTTATTTAGTTCATGTTTTCTGAATTTAACTGTTTGTATGGATAAAGAAATTTATCCTGCTATGTTTATTTCATAACCTTTCTGTTAACAACGCTAAGCCAGAAATTCAAATATGCATAAAAATGATCTGATCGATATCCTGTTAGTCTCCTCTGATTTTGTGTTTTTAAGCACTAATAAGCATGGGGAAATTAAAACTGTTACCCCAGCTTGTCGTGACATTCTTAAACGGCAAGAAGGTGAGATTGAAGGTTTAGCTCTTGATGAAATCATTCCTGAATTAGGCTTTTATCCGCAAAGTGAGTTTGAAGTGGTGCAACCTCGTGGTGGCTTAGAGCTAATGCTTGATGACGATGATTGTCAAAAGGGTGTTGAGTATTTAGAGTTCTTGGCAGCACATAACCAAGAATCGGGTCAATTCGAAATTCAGACCATGGTTGAACAAGAAGAAGCTTGGTTGTCGTTAGTGACGAATAAAGTGCTTCATGGTGATGAAATAATCTTTACCGTTATGATTAGAGATATTACAAAGCGTAAACATGACGAAAAAGAGATTTTGGATCTAAATGAGAATCTTGAAGCTCGAGTAGAATCGAGAACATCACAGATAAAAAACGTAGTCCTTTCTTGCAGTTCTGAGTTGGGTCAAGTCAATAATACCTACCAAGAAATGAAAGAGAAGCAGATGGATATTATGGAAAATATCGAAAAGCGGGTATTGGAAGAAACCCAACAACTTTCTGATCAGCAAGTGGATCAAGTGAAAGATGCGATTGGCTCAGCGTTGGTTGAAAGTATGAATTTATATTCTGTCGAT